>DASQYT010000239.1:0-3963 GCA_035639075.1 Candidatus Elarobacter sp. | reverse complement strand
GCAAAAGCCCGCTGATCGCCTTGCGAAGCTCGCCGCAAGACCATTTCCATTCTGGCTTCCGGTTCCGCGCTCAAGGCCCCCTCTGGAAGAACAATACGCAGGAAAACGCAATTCGAATGCAAGCATTTATAAGTGCTCACGCTTTAGCCTCTGGCGAATTGATACGGTGGCAAGCTGTCGATGCAATGTCACAATGTAACATTGTCACATTCTGGTCGCTTTGTTAGGACCGGCTCGCGATTTCTTTCTTCTTGGATGTCGCTGATTTCAAAGGCGTTCGGCCGGATAGCATTTTCGGTATGGACAGCGTGAAATCACCGAAGCCTCAGAAGGGCAGAGTGAGTCAGTCCTGGTGTGTGTCGTCGGTCCGGCACGTCTTGAAGAATCGCCGCTACCAAGGGCAGATTATCTGGAACACTAAGCGCAAGGTGCGGGTACCGGGAACGGGCCGGCGAATCTACCGGCGCCGTCCTGAATCAGAATGGGTCGTGACTTCCGCACCCCACCTGCAGATCGTTTCTGATGAGCTGTTCGCCGCAGTCGAGCGGCGGTTCGCCATAACCCAAAAGCTCTGGGGGGTGGGCCTTGCCCATGGCCAACAGAAGCAGGTGTATCTGTTTTCCGGTTTGCTTGAGTGTGGCGACTGTGGCGGCAGTATCACGCTGGTGGGTGGAAGAGCGAAGACGTCACGATCGGAGTACGGATGCTCTCTCCATGCACAACGCGGCGATAGCGTTTGCCGAAACGGTTTGAGGATCCAGCGTCAGCAGTTGGGAGATCGCCTTTTGTCGGGCTTGCAGGACAAGGTGCTGCGCGAGGAATTCGTTGAGTACGTGATCTGCGGACTCCAAGAAGAACTTCGGCAAAGGCATGAAAATCTCGAGGCCGGACTCGAGAGCCTCCGCGATGAGAAGCGGCGCATTGAGGTGGAACTTAAGCGCCTCGTGGATACGATCGCGGTCGGCAACAGCTCCGCGACCGTCATGGCTGCGATCAACGAACGCGAGGCAAGGTTGCGCGAAATCACAAATCAGGTGATCGAACCCGGGCCTGAATCTCTCCAAGAAAAACTCGAGGAGTTACGGACCTTTGCGGTTTTGCGGTTGACGCGCTTGCGCGAGCTACTGACGAACCCGGCGGCGATCCATGAGGCGCGGGCGCTCCTCGCGGATCAGATCGGAAAGTTCAAGCTAGAGCGCGTCAACGAAAATGGCCGGATAAGCTTCAAAGCCAACGGAAACATAGACTTCTTCGGGGAAGAGGTTCTTACACGCGTGGGTGGTGCCGGGGGCCCGGTTCGGACCGTTCGCCCGTACTCCTTCAGCCTGTCGCTGGCTGCATGAAGAATGTCGGGCACTACACCTCCATCCATTTCGATGACCGTTACGGTGAACGCTACGGTTTGGGAAGCCGGACTGCGAAACAGCCTTCACCGGCTGTCTTTAGATTTTGCTTTTCGGAGTCCCTGCGTGAATCGCTATCTAGTAAACGCCCGCGCGTTGACGGGCCTGTGCACACAGCCTAAGATTGCCGCCTGAGGCGGATCGTTTTCTCATGATTGGCCGGACATTGGGGCGCTACCGGATCCTCGAACAGATTGGCGGGGGCGGCATGGGTGTGGTGTACCGCGCCCTCGATGCGCGACTGGAGCGCGACGTCGCGGTAAAAGTCCTGCCTTCGGGCGCGCTGGTCGATGAAGCCGCGCGGCGCCGTTTCCGTCAAGAGGCGCTGGCTCTTGCCAAGCTCTCGCACCCCAATATTTGTGTGATTTACGATTTCGATACGCAAGATGGCTTGAACTTCCTGGCAATGGAACTTGTTGTGGGGCAATCGCTGGCCCAGAAGCTGGATGCAGGCCCTTTGCCGGAGAAAGAAGTCGTGTCACTGGGGACGCAAATCACCGCAGCACTCGAAGAAGCGCATGAGCGGGGAATTGTCCACCGTGACCTGAAACCGGGCAACATTCTCGTCACCCCAAAGGGGCAGGCGAAGGTGATGGACTTCGGTCTGGCACAGTTGTTGCAGTCGCAAGCTGATCTCGCAGCAACCCAGACGTTTGCCGAAACACGGGGGTTGAGCGGGACCCTACCTTACATGGCACCAGAGCAGTTGCGTGGCGAAACACCTGATGCACGGGCGGACATCTACTCGTTAGGCTGCGTGTTCTACGAAATGGCCACGGGACGCCGGGCATTTCTGGAGGACTCAGCGCCACGGTTGACGGATGCAATCTTGCATCAGGCACCCGTGGGGCCGCGCGCGGTGAACAGTCGAGTTTCACCGCAACTCGAAGCGATCATCCTGAAATTGCTGGATAAGGATCCGGAACGGCGCTATCAGACGGCGCGCGAGCTTCGCGTGGACCTGGAACGGTTGAGGATGCCCACTACTCCCATTCCCGAAACGAGAGTAAAGAAGTCCATTGCGAAGCCCGTCCTGGCGGCAGCCGTTGGCATCGTGATTCTTGCTGCTATTGCGTTTGGACTCGATGCCGGTGGAATCCGTTCTCGTTTCTCTGGCGGGTCGGGGCGCGGCGAAATCCGATCGATTGCCATATTGCCGATGGAGAACCTCTCCCACGATCCCGAAGAAGAATATTTTGCCGACGGCATGACCGAAGCCCTGATCACTGAATTCGCGCAAATTCGCGCTCTGCGGGTGACCTCGCGAACATCGGTAATGCAGTACAAGCGCGCTCAGAAGACGCTCCCCCAAATCGCCAAGGAACTGGATGTTGCTGCCGTGGTCGAAGGCTCCGTACAACGCTCGGGAGACCGAGTCGAGATTAACGTTCAGTTGATCCAGGCATCCAACGACGAACATCTGTGGGCCAAGTCTTACCAACGAAATCTTCGTGACGTTTTGGATCTTCAGCGCGAGGTAGCACGGGCCATTGCAGGCGAGATCCGCGTTGCCGTAACACCGCAGGAAAAGGAAAAACTCGGGCAGCGCCGTTCTGTGAACCCTGACGCCTACCAAGCCTATCTGAAGGGCCGTTACTACTGGAATCAACGCAGTGAAACCAGCATCAAGCGTGGCAGAGAGTACTTCGAACAAGCCATCGAAAAAGATCCGACTTATGCTCCTGCGCTTTCCGGCCTGGCAGACGTGGCGGATGCCTTGAGCTGGTACGGCTTTGAATCCCCGCAATCATTTGTCCGCTCACGGCAACTGGCCTTAAAAGCGATTGCATTGGACGACTCCTTGGCGGAGGGCCATGCTTCGCTGGCGATGGGGCTGTTTTACTCGGACTGGGACGGAGCCGGCGCGGAGAAGGAGTTCCTTCGAGCCATCGAGCTGGATCCGAACTACGCAAACGCTCATCACTGGTACAGCGATCTTCTTGGCGCCACCGGCCGGCACCAGGAAGCGATCTCCGAGGAGAAGCGCGCCCTGGGAATCGAGCCGGTCTCATTGATCATGAATACGTGGCTGGCTCGCCGCTACTATTTCGGTCGCCAAATTGACGCCGCGTCAGTCCAGTGCAGTAAGGCGCTGGAACTGAACGGCGATTTTGCCCCGGCGCGATATCAAATGGGACTGATCGACATTGAACAGAAGAACTATGGCGCGGCCATCGCCGAATTTCAGAAAGCCAAAGAGCTCTCCGGCGGCGCCACGATTTACATTGCCGCCGTCGCCCGGGGCTACGCCGCTTCCGGGCGAAAGGACCAGGCGTTAAAAATATACGAACTGTTGAAACGTCCCGGCGAAAAATACGTTTCGCCATACTGGATGGCGCAAATCGCCGCGGATCTCGGCGAGAAAAACGAAGCTCTGCAGTGGTTGGAGACGGCCTGGGCGGGGCGTGCTGTCTGGATGGTGATGCTCTCCGTCGATCCGGCGTTCGATCCGCTGCGCTCAGATCCCCGGTTTCAAAGCTTCGTCCGCCGCATCCACCTCCTGCAATAAGAGATACTGCAGTCGCAGAGATCTTTGAGGCCACGATGATGAAGCCAAGCT
>DASQYT010000238.1:0-6314 GCA_035639075.1 Candidatus Elarobacter sp. | reverse complement strand
CCATACGAAAGCATCCAGGGTAGCCAGGACCGCTCCCAGCAGCCAGGCAATCAGCGCCTGCGGCCCTCCCATTGCCCGAATCACCAGGGAACTGACCACGAACGGTCCGATGCCCACGATCTCGATCATGTTCAGGGCAACAGCTTCTTTTAGTCCCAGACCTCGTTCCAGGCCGGGGCTTGCCGTATTGTTATCTGCTTTCACGGGTCCGCCGAGAATAACAAAAGCGCCGCGCGCCACCTAACGCTGATTCCTTCCACACAAAACCATTTCGGTTTGCAACTCTGCTTGAACGGCTTAAACTCGTCCCGCGCCTAGCTTGACTTGCGCAATCTTTCTCGGACGGGGACGATGAATTTATTGCAGATTGCCCGGCGCTTCGGCATGGCTTGCCTGCTCCTGGCATCTTTTCCCATTCTCGCGCGCGCTTCGAGCCTCACTCTGCCGCCGGAGACGCCCGCCATCCTCGACAAGATTTATTCCTTCGACCTACAGGGAGCCGTCGAAGCCGCGCAGCACATGGAACAGGAACGGCCTAATCATCCTCTTGGCTATTTGCTCGAGACGGAGGCATTGTGGTGGCGGATATGGTGTGCCTCTGCCGATTTCAAGTACGGAATGAGCGATGCCCGGCGCCGCCCCAAACTCGAATCGGATCGGCGCTATTTTGAATTGGCCGCCAAGGCTTTGTCGCTCGCGGAAGGGCGGAACAAGCAGGGTGAAAACGCGGAAATGCAATTCTATGCCGGCATGGCGGAAGCCGCTTTCGCACGGCTCTACGCATTGCGCGGTGAAAATCGCAACACGGCCCGCGCCGGAGTGCGTGGACGCGAGCATTTCCTGCGCGCCAAAACTCTGGATACGGATCTCGTCGACGCCGACCTGGGTCTGGGGCTTTATAACTATTACGTGGATGCGCTGAGTTCGCTCGCCAGGATTCTGCGTTTTTTTATGGGCATCCCCGGCGGCTCAAAGCAAGATGGAGTGCGCCTGCTCGAACATGCCATGGCACAGGGCGTCCTCACTTCAAACATCGCGCGCTTTTATCTTGCGCTGAACCTGCATCGTTACGATCAGCAGTATGAAAAAGCCCTCGGCGTTCTCGGCCCGCTTGCTGAAAAATATCCGGCAAACCCGCTGTTTCAACTGGCGCGCGGCGACCTCTATGCCAAACTTGGCCGAAAGCAGCAGGCTCTGGCTTGTTATCGCGCCGCAAGCGCGTGGCCGGTCCAGGATGCAGAGTGCCAGAATCATATTCATGAGCTGGCGCGCGTCTCGATTGCAGCGCTTGGTTCACAATAGCGAGGCCGCACCCGCGAAATCACAGCCACAAATTCTGGCAAAAGCTCCAGACCGGCGGTCTTCTCCCTACCAAAA
The DNA here is from genome assembly GCA_035639075.1 of Candidatus Elarobacter sp. Lineage (GTDB taxonomy): Bacteria > Acidobacteriota > Terriglobia > Acidiferrales > UBA7541 > Acidiferrum. The sequence continues at coordinate 4,937 of DASQYT010000238.1, read as the reverse complement.
TATTCCGGCATCTGCATTGACCGCATCCCCTTCCGGATGGTAATGATGTAGGGTTGCACGAGTCCGCAGATTCGTGGCAAAGTGCGTCCTCACGCGGTGGGTGGATTCAAGCTGGGCGGCGTTCCCCGGTTCCCGGCTTCGTCGCGGTCAACGCGCAGAACAAAACTGGCATCTCACACCCGGGAGTGCAGTGGCGCCGCGGGCTCTCCCCGTTCGCGCAGGCAAGTTGGCCCTGGCACTGCCCGAGTCGTCAGAATACTTGAAGGAGTCTCAATGAAGCGGTACTGGACAGCATTGGCTGTCGCACTAGTGGCGATTTTTGCCGAAGCCGGCTGTAACGACTACGGCAACACCTTTCAAAATAATACAGGCGCCGGTCTTGCTTTTCTTTCACCCGCCCAGATGAGCGCTGGCAGCGTGGACTTTACTCTGACGGTAAATGGGCAGGGCTTTGTCCTAAAAACCGTTGTGCAATGGAACGGTAAGCCCTTGGCGACTACGGTCCCGGTGGACAGCACAGGAGTCGCCATCGGAAACATCGTCACAGCGACGGTTCCTGCGGCACTGGTCGCCAAGCCCGGCGTTGCCACCATCATCACTGTGAACCCCGCATCCGGCGCGGGACAAAACGGCCTCTCCAATCCGCTCGCCTTCACCATCAATCCGCCGCCGAATCCTTTGCCCGGGCTCACTGGAATTAGTCCCGCGAGTGCGCCGGCAGGCAGCGCGGCATTCACGCTGATGCTCAATGGCTCTGGTTTTCTTCCGTCCACGGATCCTTCAGGCGGATCACAGGTGAATTGGAATGTCGGCGGCGCGCAGAGAAAGCTGACAGTTCTTTCGGGGGCAACTTCCTTACAGATTCAAGCGACCGTCACTTCCGACCAACTCGTCAATTCGGGATCGACAAACTTGACCGCGAGTGTGACGGTTTTCAATCCTCCGTCTCCTGCTCCTGCAGGTTGCACCACGGCTTGTACTGGCGGCGGAGGCGGAGGTTCCAGTGCGCCCGCAACTTTCTACATTTGTCCTTCGAGCGGATGTCCGCCAGGCACTCCGGCCAGCGTTTCAGCGGCGGCGCTTGTTGCCGAAGAGACTCCAGCGCTCAGTCTTGACGGGCGCTATGTCGCCTACACTGCGGTACAGAACGATCACGCTCAGGTTTTTCTGCGGGATACTTGTGAAGGCGCGGCGTCTGCTTGCCAATCGCACACAACTCTTCTATCCACAGCGGCTGACGGCACTGCGGCAAACGACGATAGCCGCACGCCCTCGATGAGCGCCGACGGGCGATATGTGGCTTTTAGCTCGGCTGCGACGAACCTCGTGGAAAATGCGCCGCCGGGACGGCAAATCTACCTGCTGGATACTTGCGCTGGCGCGGGAGAAACCTGCAAGCCGTCGACGCATCTGATTTCCACCGATGCGAACGGAGCATTGGTCGGAACGGAAAACATTCTGCCTTCCGTCAGCGCTTCGGGGCGCTTTGTCGCGTTTCTGGCTGTCACTCCGAGCCATTCCGCGAGTCAGGCTTCCGCACAGTCGAAGACTTCCGGAAGCGGTACCAACAGCGGCTATCGCCAGGTGTTCATCCGCGACACGTGTATCGGCGCGACGAACTGCACTCCAAAGACGACCCGCATTTCGCTTCAGCCGGGTGATGGGACCGGAACCGCCGCAAAGCCCGCTGGCCCGGCGTTGAGCAGTAATGGCAACCACGTTGCCATTGTGGGCGCAAACGCCGCCACTCTTTTTACGCGCTCGGTTGCCGTGGATGATCGCGTCTTTCTGGCAATCACAAATCAGCAGCACTGACTGGACTCCCCGAAATTGCTTTTCAGTTAAACCGCACCTTGATATCCGGGCGCTTCTCCAGGTGCACAGAATCGATGAAACGTACCTGGCGTTCGTCGAGTGTCAGAATCATAGAACTGGTGCGCACGCCTTCCCCGAAAAACCGCACGCCCTTCAGCAAGTTTCCATCCGTCACGCCCGTGCACGCGAAAATCATTTTCTTTCCTGGTGCCAGATCTTCCGTGTCGTAAATGCGCTTCGTATCCTTGACTCCCATCTTTGCCAGGCGTTCCGCGTGCTCCGGCTTGCTGACCACCAGCCGGGCAAGAATCTGGCCGTTCAAGCAGCGTAGCGCCGCCGCAGTGAGCACGCCTTCCGGCGCGCCGCCCGTGCCCATCACGGCGTGCACGCCAGTGCCGATCACCGACACGGAAATTCCTGCCGAGAGATCGCCATCTCCAATCAGCCGGATGCGCGCGCCCGCCGTGCGTATCTCCTCAATCAGTTTTTCGTGGCGTGGACGGTCCAGTACGATTACCACGAGATCCTCGACATCGCGGTCCAGCCGCTTGGCGATGGCCTTCAAGTTGTCCGCCACCGGCGCATCCAGATCCACCGCGCCTTTGCACGACGGACCCACTACCAGTTTTTCCATGTACAGGTCCGGCGCGTGCAGCAACCCCCCGCGCTCGCTCGCCGCCAGCACGGCAATCGCGTTCGCGGCGCCGGTCGCGCACAGGTTCGTGCCTTCCAGCGGATCCACGGCGATGTCTACTTGCGGAAACAACGCTTTCGGCGCGTGCGTCCCCAGTCCGACCTTCTCGCCGATGTACAGCATCGGCGCCTCATCGCGCTCGCCTTCGCCGATCACAATCGTTCCGTCAATCTCCACCGAGTCCATCGTCTTGCGCATTGCTTCTACGGCCACTTCATCGGCATGGTGCCGGTCTCCGAATCCCATCGTGCGCGCTGCCGCAATCGCCGCGTTTTCCACTACGCGCAAAAAATCCAGGCTCAGTTGTTCTTCCATCCGTCTCTCTCCTCAATTTCAGCGTGCCGTCGGCGGCCAATCATAGGCCAAATGGCCCCGCATCGTCGACATGCAAGGCTATTGGGTTGCACCCTCTCGAAAAACAGTCTATAAAATCCCCCGCGATCGCTTCGCCCTGAGGTGTTTCATGATGCGCAGTTTGCTCGGCGGTTTTCTCTCCTTGTGTTTCCTCGCTTCCACTACCTTCGCCCAATCCAACCCGTGTTCCCTAAGCGACCACACGGAGTACACCAAGAAAATTAAGGAGTTCACTACCGAATCCTTTTTCAGCACCGAACTCGTTGACCATCTGCCTTTTAGCTCCTGCGTTCCCGCGCCAGATGTCTCCCTTCATCACATCGTGGGAGCGCCCGAGGTTCTCGATTACACCAAAGACATCAACGCTTATTTCCGGCTCCTCGCCAACAAGAGCCCCAGGGTGAAGGTCTGGAGCATTGGCACGTCCGAAGAAGGCCGCGAGATGCTCGTCGCCGCCATCTCCGATGAAGCGAATCTCGCCAAGCTCGATCGCTACAAGGAAATTACCGCTCGCCTCGCCGATCCTCGTGGCCTTAGTGAAGCCGAAGCGCAAAAGCTGATCGCTGAAGGCAAACCCATCTACTGGGCTGATGGAAGCATCCATTCACCGGAAACCGGCTCTCCTGAAATGCTTATGGAGCTTGCTTACCGTCTCGCCGTGGAAGACACGCCCCTCATTCAAGAAGTCCGGCGCGATGCCATCGTGCTGATCACTCCCATCGTCGAAACCGACGGCCACGACCGCATGGTGGACATCTATATGCAGCACAAGAAGCACCCGGACCAGCCTCCCTATCCCCTCATTTGGTGGGGACACTACGTCTCCCACGACAACAACCGCGACAATCTCGGCGTCAGCCTCGCGCTCTCCCAAAATATGCTCAAGACCTATCTCGACTGGCATCCCACCGTCATGCACGACCTCCACGAGTCCGTCCCTTATCTCTACATCATGACCGGCACGGGTCCGTACAACGCCTGGCTTGATCCCATCGTCATCAGTGAATGGCAGGCGATGGCCTATCACGAAATTGAAGAGATGACTAAGCGCGGCGTCATCGGCGTGTGGACTCACGGTTTCTACGATGGTTGGGCCCCCAACTATCTGCTCTCCATCGCCAATAATCACAACTCTATCGGCCGCTTCTACGAAACCTTTGGCAATGGCGGCGCCGATACTCGCGTCCGCACGCTGCGCCCTCCCGACACCAGCCGCGAGTGGTATCGTCCCAATCCTCCTCTTCCGAAAGTGAAATGGTCCGCGCGCAACAATATCAACATGCAGGAGAGTGCCATTCTCTTCGGCATGAACAACGTCGCCGCCAACGGCCAGAAGTTTCTCAACAATTTTTATTTGAAGAGCAAGCGTGCTGTTGCGAAGGCCCGCACCGAAGGCCCTGCTGCTTGGGTCTTTCCCGCGGACGACCCGCGTCCCGCCGAACAGGCCAGCCTTTTGAATCTTCTGCAACTCCAGGGCGTGGAAGTACATCGTCTCGAAAAGGAATTGCGCATCCCGGCAGCGCAGACCAGCCAAGAATCCGTCGCCAAACCGAAAGAAGAAAAGAAACCCACGGAAACCGTCATCCCCGCCGGTAGCTACGTCGTGCGCATGGACCAGCCTTACAGCCGCTTAGCCGATATGGCCCTCGACACTCAGTATTACAGTCCGCGTGATCCTCGTTCTTATGACGACACCGGTTGGACCCTCGGTGCGTTGCGCAATGTAAAGACCACCCGCGTCACCGATCTCTCCATCCTCAACGCCGCCATGCAAAAAATGGGCAGGGTCGATCCGCCGGGTGGAATTGATGGACAGGGCAAAACTTTTGTCATCCATCACAACACAGAAAATATTCTCGCGTCGCTGCGCTTTCGCCTCGCCAGCGTCGCCATGGACGCCGCGGAAGATTCCTTCGAAGCCGACGGCATCAAATTCAAAGCCGGTTCATTTATCATTCGCAACGCTGATCGCTCTCAACTCGAAAAAGCGGCGAAGGATCTCGGAATCAAACTCCATTCCACCAATGCCACACTGAGCGTCAAGACGCATCCGCTTGCCACTCCGCGCATCGCT
>DASQYT010000237.1:0-3727 GCA_035639075.1 Candidatus Elarobacter sp. | reverse complement strand
CGCTGCGTCGTCAGCATCAATCTTCAGCGAGTGCTCGTAGCTCTGCAGGTTGACGTTCTTGCCTTTGGCGTAGATTTCGTGCTTGCCGTGCGTCTTGTACCACTCGGCCACGGTCGCGTTCTTGTGCATGTTCTCGATGATTTGCCGCCAGCCGACGCCGGTGTTGTACGCGCAGAAGCTGATTTCGCCCTGCTGCGTGGCGTACGGAATGATGCACATCTCGGTGCGCCGGAAGTCGTAATTGAACAAATCCTGGAACCACATTCCCGCGATGAACAGGAAGTTCCAAGGATCGCTCTGGCGGCGCTTCATGGCGTCTTCATACGTGCGCTCCGGGGAAGTACGGCCATACTTCGTTTCGGACTTCTTCGTCAGCGCCCAGGTCTTGTCGAACTTCTTGAAGAGGTCATATAGCTTGAGCCCCTTCGGCCCCCGGAACGGGTGATAGTTCTTCAAAAGGGCCATAGCCATCAAGAAGTTTGAAAAATTCTTGCCGCGGGCTGCGTCAGTAATCGCCGTCACGTCCTTCGTGAGTTGTTCGGCGTCCAGGAAGCGCGGAACCGGAGCCCATTCCTTAGTCTCCTTGTTGATCATAAGGGCAGTACCCACGCCGCAGTTCGGATGGCAGCCGCAGGAGAGCGAGCCCCAATTCGACTCTTGCCCCTTGACCATGTCCGAGAATCCGGCAAACGTGCTTATGAACGAAATTGGGAACCAGTCGCGCGTCGGCTCGACTTTGCCCACCTGGCTGCTGACGTCCTTCGCAAGGTGCGAAAGCGTGTAGCGCTGGCGCAGGCGACGTTCCGGAGTGATGTCTTCGTCGCGCCCGGTGAATGAAACCGGCTGGAAGCTGACAAACGCAATCTTCTTGGGGTTTTCCATCGCGAACTTCACGACCGTGCCCACCTGGTCGTTGTTCACGTTGTTGACGATGGTCACCACCAGCACGATTTCGATACCGGCCTCGTGCATGTTCTCAATGGCGCGCAGCTTCACGTCGAACAAATTGCCAATTTGCCGGTGGCTGTTGGCGTCGTTGCCGATGCCGTCGAATTGCAGGTAGGCATACCGCATGCCCGCCTCAAACGCCTTTTTGCAGAACTCCTTGCTCTTGGCAAACTCGATGCCGTTGGTCGCGGCCTGCACGCTGTTGTAGCCAATCTTGCGCGCGTAGGCGACCGCATCCAGGAAGTACGGGCTCATGGTCGGCTCGCCACCGCTGAACTGCACGGACATCTGGCGGCGCGGCTTGATCTTCAGCGCGTTGTCCAGGATTTCTTTGACCTCTTCCCAGCCCAGCTCATGCACGTATCCAACTTGGTTGGCGTCCATGAAGCACGGATCGCACATCATGTTGCAGCGGTTGGTCAGGTCAACAGTAAGCACCGACCCGCGGCCATACCGCACTGTCGAAGAGCCGTGCTTGTGAAGGTCTTCATCGTTGTGCGCGGGAATGTCGCGCCCCGGGAACTGCTTCTCAATCCAGCTGAGGAACTTGGAATCAATGGCCATCATGTCTTCGTAGTGGCCGTGGAGCGGGCAATCCTTCACCATCCAGACCTGCCCATCGCGCTCGATAATCTGCGCCTTGATCTCGCCGACCTTTTCGTGCATCAGGTCGCGCCAGTCTTTTTTGCCGGCAATGATCGCCTCGCGCGCTTCCTTCACGCACGCGGGGCAAAGCGAATCCGTCTGCCGCGGGAAGCCCAGCGTTGGCTTGGTCTTCTCCCACGATTTCAGCAGCGGCTTGTCCGACCACTTCGGCGTAACCGAAGGATTGGGATTGCGCTTGTTGAAGAACTGGATGGTGTTAAACGTGATTCCAGCAGCCTTGCAGATAACCCAATCAAACGTTCTCGCGATTTGCGTGCCTACTTGATTCGGCATAAACCTCTATCCTCCACTTTCAAGAATGCCTGTCACTTAACCCTTGCTTGATTTCGAGCCCATTCAATCGTCGGAGCTAACTCCAAACGATTGCCCCCGGGCTCACTTATGTGTGCCTCAAAACCGTACCACGAATGCCGTGGTACGCCCAATAAGTCTTTGGACACCTATAGTTTGCCGGTTGCCGGGGGCGGAAGCCAGCAACTTGCATTGAACGGTCGAAATTGGGCATTAAACGGCAATAGGGAGCAGCCAACTGCAATTTCCCTAATGCCAAAAAGGGGGTTCTAGTAGTCCGAATGGGCTGGAACTTTCGGCTTCTGAGGAAGATTTCTGCACGTTTCGCAGAGAGACTTTCTATTCGTTGAGCGCCGGCCGGAGAACCGCGATCACAAAATGCGCGAAATTTGACGCTCCTTCATCCAATTGCAGCCAACGCACTACGCAATGGTCCGCGAGATACTTCGCAACACGGGGCTCGGCAATTCCCAAGTGTTCGGCGAGCCGCGGCTTAATCGATTCCATTCCACGCCGGCTTGATCCGCGCGATAAGTTGGCAATCGCGATGCGCAGCGTCTGGCAAGCTTCTACGTAGTAATAGCTCGTCAAGTCCGAATCCGTCAGAACAAATACCCCCGGGCCTGCCGGCGCGCGATCCGCTTCTTCCAGTTTGGCGGGCGGGCAAGTCATCAGTCTACGAAACTGCATCTCCAACAAAGAAATCCGGGAAGAGAGCCCGGGATCGCCGTAGCGGCCCTTCACGCTCGGTCCGCCCGGCTCCCCAATCGGCTCGACGGGCAGGCTGGGTATCGCGCGGCTGTGTGTCGCTCGTGGAGGAGTCGGCTCAGCTGATTCAGTGAAAGCGGCCGCGGATGACAGCCCGCGAACCGGCACTTCGGCTGGGTGACGACCCGAAGCAACTTCTGGTTCCCTCACAGCGCCGCCCTTGCGTCGATTCCGGCCCCCGCGGCGTCCTCGCCGACGCCCTTTTCTCTCAGGTCCTGCAGGCGCATTCGCTGAACTTTCTGTCGCCTGCTGGATTTCGCTGCTGACCGCCACCGATGATTCGAGCGCTTCCGGGTTCTGTTCGAATGGCAATTCCGGCTCCGGCGTCGAAACTGCCGGCGGAGTCAGAGCAAACTCCGCCCCGACGGGAGTTCCTGATTCCAAAGCGATCTCGCCCGGCGCTCCACCAAGCCGGACCGCAGCTTCCTGGGCCTTGGTTTTCCAGTCCGCTCGGCGAAATCTCTGCGCCGCCGCCGAGTACCACTTCGCGGCATCGGCATTTTGCCCGGAGGATTCAAAATACTTCGCCAGCTCGAACGCCACCATGGCGTCCCGCGTCTTTTGAAAGAGATTCGAAAGTTGCCCCGCAGGATCTTTGCTGGTGCGCGCTCGGCGGATGCGGGCGGTAATCTGTTTCCAGTCGGTCATTTCTTGCTGCATTGTAGCAGTGGAATGCCTCATCGGCCAGCAAACTCCGCCCGCGCAAGGGGCGTTACTTTTCCGCGCGGAAAACGCTTATCAATTGACGGCATGAAGTTTACTCAGTATTCTTCCGTCAGCCCTCTTGGAGGAGTTTGATGACGCGACTGCGCGTTGCCCGTCTTACGGGCACGAAGAGCATTGATCGTGTTGCAGTCGCCAACCGCAATAACTGCATCGCAATTTCAAAAAGCTTTCTTGCCCTAATCGTTGTATTCTCGCTCCTGACCACGCCCCTCTGGGCCACTCCTTCTTCCTGGCTCGGTACAATTGTGTATGCCGATCGCGCTCGGTTTGCCACTGGGCAGGCTTCCGTTGGCGCAACCATTTTTAGCGGCGATAGACTCAGCACCGA
>DASQYT010000236.1:0-6681 GCA_035639075.1 Candidatus Elarobacter sp. | reverse complement strand
GGTATACTTTCCTCGAATCTTCCTCCTGGAGCGCGCATGAAGGCCGAAGTCTCTACCGTAACCACCAAAGGCCAGCTGGTCATCCCCTCGAAACTTCGCCGCAAATACTCCATCAAAAAAGGGACCAAGGTGGCCTTCGTCGAAGAGGAGAACCGGCTCATTCTCCAACCGCTTACCGCGGAATTTATCCGCAGCCTGCGCGGCTGCCTCGGCAAAGACTCCAAGGCCCTGGAATTCCTCCTCGAGGAGCGCCGCCGAGAGCGAAAACTGTGAAGCGCCCCAGATCATGAAGCGCCCCGAACCATGAAGCGCATCGTTCTGGATGCCAGCGCCATCATTACGTTTTCGGCGAACCGACCCGGCGCCGAAAAGGTCGAGCAACTCATCCAACTCGCTTTCGATGGCAAGCGCGAACTCCTCATGTGCGCGGTCAATTGGGGCGAGGTGTACTATTCCGTGTGGCGCGACCAGGGTGCGGGATTCGCGCGCAATCTTCTCACGCAGATTGCCCAACTGCCGATCCATTTGGTCCCGGCGGACGCCGAGCTCGCGCGCCACGCCGCCGAATTCAAAGCCAATTTCAACCTCCCCTACGTCGACTGTTTTGCCGCCGCCCTCGCGGCCGCTCGCAAAGCCTCTCTCGCCACGAGCGACCGGGACTTCTCCTACGTCGAAAAAAGGCTCCACATCGTCTGGACCGTGTAGGGGCGGACCTTCTGAGGGCAGCCGTTCCGGCTGGAAGGAGGGTACCCCGTGTTTTGTGTAAATGTTGCATGTAAAGGGTTTAGCCAATCCGTAAGTCTTTTGTTTGCAACATTTAGGGGGAGGTGCGTAGATGTTGCAGATAAAGGAGTTAGAGGACACACAACGTCGGGGATACCCCCACCCCATGTTCTTGTAACGATATGATTCGGCTATGGTTAGAGGGTGGGGGGCTGCAAAAGGTATGATTCCATGAGGGTTAGGAGGTAAGTGACCGAGGAGGCGAGAATTTGATGCGATATACACAAAGCAGAGTAGCACGAAATTCTCTGGTCGTCAAGTTATTTGTTGGTACACCATTCGAATGGAATGGTAAAGTGTCCCGGCTTAGACGGCCGGAATGTAATTGTGGGTTACAAGCGATGTCGAGAGGATCAGCAATGGCAAAGAGGAAGATTTTGACGAGTTGATGGAAGGTGTAAATGCGATGAAGAAACATCGCGAAGGGAAGCTGACGCTGCGGAGTTGCAAAAGACGAGCACAGAAACAAATCGCAAAGTAGAACACACCCAATTGAGTGCCAAGCATTTGGCGTGTGCCACACGCCTGCCACCCGCCGCCGGCGCACCGTTTCTGGCGATCACTTCCGGTTTGCGCCGACGATCCTGGCATGATCGGTAAAGGACCCCTAGGAGGAACCCGAATCGGGACCATTCGGAAATTGGCCTGTCATAGCTTCGGATCTCGAAGTCGATCCCTGCCAGCGATATGATTCAGAAGGGTAGGACGGGCGGCGACCAATTTGAGACGTCGGCCGTAGCAGATCAGCAGATGAACTGGTGGGTCACTGATACGGACCGACGCACAGACCGCGGCGTTCGCCCTGATCGAGCACAAGGAGCACACGAACATGAAGCCAAAGAATACGATCTGCCTCTGGTTCGACAAGGACGCGCATGAGGCGGCGCTTTTCTACTCCGTCATCTTTACGGATAGTAAAGTAACCGCGGTTCACGAGGCTCCCGGTGACTATCCGGGCGGCAAAAAGGGCGATGTGCTGACGGTGGAGTTCATCGTCCTGGGCATTCCCTGTCTCGGTCTCAACGGCGGCCCGGCGTTCAGGCACACCGAGGCCTTTTCCTTCCAGATCGCGACGGAGAATCAGGAAGAGACGGACCGTTACTGGAATGCGATCGTCCGCAATGGCGGCACGGAAAGCCAGTGCGGTTGGTGCAAGGACCGCTGGGGCCTCTCTTGGCAGATCACTCCGCGCGCGCTAACCGATGGGCTTGCGGCTGGTGGCGGTGAGGCAAAGCGTGCCTTCGAGGCGATGATGACGATGAAGAAGATCGACATCGCCGCCATCGAGGCAGCGCGGCAAGGCTGACGTGAACACGCCGACACGTCCTTATTCGTCTGGATCACGAGCAACCCGGAAGGAACGGACATAGCACAGAAGGCGGTCTTTGGAGGCACGCTACTCTGCTCAAATTAGGCATGTATGGCAGCTGTTCACCTGCCAAAGCCAAACCACATCAAATAGGATTATTCGACTTCGAGAGGCAATTGCCCGCCATGCCAGCAGTTTGACGTTGCCTCAGATTCCATATAAATGCGAACGCGGTGCCGCTCGGTCTTCGACGCACATTCGTCGTCAGTGCTCTTCTGCGAGCGCGAAGAACTCCTGTGCGCGGTAGTTCACTCTTCGCGCAGGAGGATGGCAGGATCGATCGAGAGGGCGCGTTGCGCGGGAATCCAGGTAGCCACCAGGCCCAGCAACGCCATTGCCAGGACGACGCCAGCCAACACCAGCGGATCGCGGGGAGTGGCCTGGTACACGATGAAGGCCAGCACGCGGCTGGCGAGGATTCCGAGGAGCAATCCTGCTACGGAACCAAACGCGAGCAATTTGAAGGCGCGCCCCAAAGCTGCTTGTAACACTTCCTTGCGCTGCGCGCCGAGAGCCATGCGAATACCAAGTTCTTTCAGGCGCTTGCTCACGGAATGCGCAGCGATTCCAAAGATGCCTGTTACCGACAACATGGCGCCCATCACGCCCATGACACCCAGGGCCATCGCCGCCATGCGTGCAGCAAACAAAGTGGTGCCCAGTTCTTTGTCCCACGGTCCCATGTAAATAGGAAGACCTGCATCAAGGTTCCGCACTGCACTTCTGATGGCTGCCGCCAGTTGCGCCAGATCGCGGTCCGAACGCACCGCCAGATATGTCTGACTGGATGGTTGCTGCAGGATGGGGAGAAACATCGCTGGCTGCGGGTCTTCGGTGAGGCTCGCATATTTCCCGTCTTCTACAATGCCCACCACTTGTGTGCGCGTTCCATCCCGCCTCTTGAAGTATCTGCCCATGGCGTTTGCCGCGGACCCGAAGACCGTGCGCGCAAACTGCTGGTTGACCACGGCCACGCTCGGTGCATTCTTATCGTCATGCCACGTGAAGGGCCTTCCGGAGAGCAAGGCCGTGCTCGCGGCGCGGAAGTATTCGGGAGATATGCTGAACAGGAAGGCGTGAGCAACTGCATTCGATGGCCTCAGGTCCGTCGTTGCATCGGAAAACACGTGTGCGGCGTATGCGCTCCCAGTGACCAATGGCGCCCTGTCAATTAATCCCACGGACTTTACGCCAGGAATGGCTTCCAGAGCATGGATCATGCGCTTTTGCATTTCGGGCACGCTATCGCCGCGGTAACCACTCATGCTCAGATCGGTGTCGGCCAGTATGGCGTTGTACGGATCAAAACCGAAACTGCTGTGCAGCGAGCGCACCAGTCCGCGCACGGCAACCATCGAAGAAGTGACCAGCAGGGCGCAGATGGCGATTTGCACGACAAGCGCGAAGTCTCGAATGGTGACGCGACGCCCGACGCCGGCAAGCGATCCCGCCTTGACGATTTCATAGGGATCGGTGTGAAGCACCTGCCTTACTGGGACGGCGCCAAAGAGGAATCCGCTGGCCAAAGTCAGGAGCAGAGCCACGCCATAAACGTTGGCGTCCGGGTTCACAGGCACATGAATGGGCCATCGGGAAAATGGCTGCCACGTGCTCAGGCCGCTGAGGAGCGCAACGCTGCCCCATAGTCCGACAGCGCCGCCCATCAAGGAAAGCAGCACGGCTTCGGTAAAGAGTTGCCGCAAAATGCGGGAGCGGCTGGCTCCCAGCGCGAGGCGCAGAGCCAGTTCGCGAGAACGGTCAGCGGCGCGCGCGGCGAAGAGGCTGCCGAGGTTGGCGCAAGCGGCCAGCAGAATCAAGCCGGCGAGGAGCATCAATCCGGTCATGAAAGCGCGGACGGGCTTGCCAAGATAGTCGCCATAGAGGCTGGGACGGGCCAAGGTAAAAGTTCTTTTGTCGTCGTCCTTGGGATAGGTCTTTTCGAGATAGGAGCCGATGGAGTTCAGATCGGCAATCGCCTGTGCCGGAGTGACTCCCGTTTTCAGATGTCCCATGGTCATAAAGACCCAGCGGTTGCCGCGCGCGTCCAGGTCATTTACACCCTCGACTTGCTCCTGGTTCACGATGGGCACAAAGAAACCAGGATTGAAGAACACCAGGGTGCCGTTGAAGCCGGGCGGCGCAACGCCAATGATGGTAAAGGCATGCTTGTTCACCTGAACGACGCGGCCCACCACGCTGCGATCATCCTGAAAATGCGCGTGCCAATAGTCGTAGGTGAGAACGATGTAGGGAGCGCTGTTCGGGCCATGCTCATCGGAAGCGTGGAAGAAACGGCCAAGATGCGGCTGGAGGCGTAATACGTCGAAGTAGTTCCCGGTCACTAGTTCGATCCAGACGGGGGATGGATTTTCGCCGGTGTCTAGCCCTACCTGAGCGGCGTCATACGCGGCCAGACCATCGAAGCTGCGGTTGCGATCGCGCAGATCGAGATAGTCGGGGTAGGACTGAGACGAGGAAGCCTCGTTGCCATGCTGGATGCCGTAGAGGCTTTCGGCGTCCGGCACGTGCAGGGGGTGGATGATCAGGGCGTTCAAGACGCTAAAGACAACGGCGTTGGCGCCGATGCCCAATGCCAGCGTCAGCACCGCGACGGCGGTGAATCCGCGATTCTTCTTCAGCATGCGGATCGCGTAGCGCAGGTCTTGCCAAAGTGTTTGCATGGGCACATTCCCTGAAATCCGGTGAACTTAACATGAAGTAGGGGCACATGGCCTTCCGTGCTTGCAGTGTCTTAAGTCCTTGTGCTGCCAATACTTAGTGGCTCATGGGCAGGCGGGATGAACGCAAACTGTCCGGTTGCGGGAAGAGCCGTCGCGGAACCGGACAGCGAAGCTGCGGTCAGATTCTGGATTTGTCGGCATTGCACATGGGAAATGGAGGACCGGCGACTCCGAAGATGAAGATGCCAAGATTTATTGCTAGATGTTGCACTAGTGTTTTGTTAGCATCGCGTCCATTCAGACGAGGAGGTCCCGCATGACAACCGTAAAGCGGATCGGTCCAGGATCGGCATTCAGAATTGGTCTCGTTACGTACGCCATCTTGGGACTGCTGCTAGGGATATTCATGGCGTTTATTTCCATGGTGGCGGGGACTCTGGGTTCCCTGGGACAGTCAGCGGCGCCAGGTTCGAGACTGTTTGGCTTCGGTATGGGATTCGGAGCGATCATTTTCTTTCCTATATGTTACGGCATCATCGGCGGAATTTTCGCCGCCATCGGTGCATTCATCTACAATCTTGTGGCTGGGTGGGTTGGCGGACTAGAAGTCGACATCAGCTAATCCTATCTGTTGAGACTATTCGCAACCGTCTGATCTGAATCGTCAATTCCGTTGAGGCATCTAATAGCGCGTTAGTCTTGAGCGTGTGGTTGCGTGTGTTTGGACGTGGGTCAGGAGGAGCGAGAAGAGATGGCATTGTTTGGAGATCTGGGAGACCGAAGGGAATTGGAGAAGAAGGCCAAGGCGGAGGGACGATTGCCGCCCGGGCAGTCGTTGACGCTGAAGTGGCCCGTGCTGCACTACGGGAGCGTGCCGCATTTTTATGCGGCGAAATGGGACTTCAAGATTTCGGGACTGGTGGAAGATCCGCTGCGGCTGACGTGGAAAGAATTTCGCGCGCTGCCGCATGCGGAAGTGACTTCGGATTTTCATTGCGTGACACGCTGGAGCCGGCTGGATAATCGCTGGAAAGGCGTGCTGTTCACGGACGTGCTGAAACTGGTGAAAGTGAAACCGGAGGCGCAGTTTGCGCTGGTGCTGGCGGAAGAAGGCTACACGGCAAATGTGCCGCTGGCGGATTTGCTGAGGCCGAATCTGCTGTTTGCGTTTGAGCACGATGGCGAGCCGCTGACCGCGGAGCATGGCGGGCCATTGAGGCTGATTGTGCCGCATCTGTACGCGTGGAAGAGCGTGAAATGGGTACGCGGATTCATGTTGCTGGACCACGACCGGCTGGGATTTTGGGAGCGGAATGGTTATCACGCTTACGGCGATCCGTGGAAAGAGCAGCGGTATTCAGGAAGTTAGAAAACGGAGTTGAGGAAAGACGCCCACGCTAACCCTGCACATGGGCGTCTTTCACCCGCTAGTCGGCGGCGGCTTGAGTCTTGGTTGGGTCGATTTCGATGCGACCCTTGAAGTGGGCGCCGTCCTCGATGCTGATGCGCGCCGAGGAAATATCTCCCACGATCGAGCCATCTTTCTTGATGTCGACGCGGCCGCGTGCGTGGAGGTTCCCGACGACTTTGCCGTAAACGACCACTTCGCCAGCCTGAATTTCGGAATTGAGCTGGGCGGTGGGGCCTATGGTCAGTTCGTGGCCGCGGAGCGAGACGGGGCCGTCCACCTTGCCGTCGATCCGCAGGTCCTCGGTGCCGGTAATATGTCCCTTGATTGCCAGGCTAGCACCCAGACGAGCAGTTTCACGTACGCTGGCGTTGCCGAGCCGCGTTCCTGAAGGAGCGTTGAACGGAACAACCGGCGATGTCGCGGTTTGAACTGGCGGA
>DASQYT010000235.1:0-13876 GCA_035639075.1 Candidatus Elarobacter sp. | reverse complement strand
GTCCGCCGCGAAATAACAACCGGGCTCACTACTTCACTGTCAGCGTCAGTTGAACAGGCTGGAGCTGGAGCGGCGTCCCTGACAAAGACGTCGCCGATGTCGTAAGCATGATCGTCGAAGTTCCCGACGGCGTGACGACGGTTTGCGGCGGGGAGGGAGATGGCGTAACCGTCAAGCTTGCACTGCCACAGCCCGATGCACAGAACACTGAACACAAGAGAATTCCGACGAAGGCACTGCAGTACGCCAAGCGCCTCGCGCGAAGAACGCGATCGAACATCGAGCGATTCTTGGCGACCTTCATCTGCCGGCGGGCTGTCGGCCAAGCCCAAGTAGCCCAGCGTACCCGACGCAGGATCAATGGAATAGACTTCCGCGCCTCCAATTTGCAGCTTGTTCTGGCCTTGGCTCAATCCAACGTAAAGGTGCAGGCCTTTGGGATCGGCGAGCAATTGCGCGGGCGCACCGCCAGTGTTCGTTTGAATGCTGTGCTGCGTGACGAGCACAGGACTGAGCCCAGACGTGTCAATGGCCAGCGAGACGACGGCGCTTAGTCCCGGAATGTCACCCAGAAAATAGCCGACAAAGAGGAACTTGCCCGATTTTTCCGCAGCAATGGAGATCGGCTGTGACGGCGCGAGATTCGGATTGATCGTTGGTGGAACCTGGAAAGGAGACGCCGGAACTTCAGAAAGCGCTCCGGACGCCTGATCAATTTGAAACATGGAAATGTTGTTGCTCTTGCCATTCAAAATGAAGAGGAACTTGCCCTGGCCGTCGATGGCCATGAGTCCGCCTTCAAATCGTTCGGGATTGGGAACCCCGTAGTCAGGTTGAGCCCGCCTGTTTGCGTGGCCTTGATGAATCCGGACACCACGGAAGACGGTGAGTTTGGCTGGAAGCCATAGAGGTCTGTGCTCCTGCGGCGGAAGGGAATCCGCCGATGAAACTCAAGATAAGGAATTTGAGAGCCTTAAGATAGAGCGGAATTCTTTTCTGAAAAAGGAAAGGTGTAAGCGGACGGGATTTAAGTTGTGTGGCCATGTGTCTTCCCTTTGGCCGTCAGTCATGCGGCATTTTTAGGTTTCCGAGAGGGAAACAACAGCGGCCTGACGTTAACCCTGAAAAGTAGGCCCGTCAAGTTAAAGAAGTAGATAGGTAAATATGAAAGGAATTCATCCTGAGGAATCAACAAGTTGCCGGTTCTTTGACGAAAGCAGGAAACTTTCGTTAAGGCAGGGAATGGAGACGTTTCACTCCTCGCGAAGGATGCGCATAAGTTCGCTGGCGGCATGCGGAAGGCGCGCCCCCCGGCGCGATACCAGATAAACGTGGCGCGGCATGTTCATTTGGCGGACTTTTACTTCCTTCATCCAACCGCGTTCGATCTCCCAATGCACGCACATGCGCGGCACGATGGCCACGCCCATGCCCATTTGCACGAACCGCTTGATGCTCTCGATGGTGGGCATTTCGATGGGCATGTTGAGAGCGGTGCGGTTTCTGGCAAATAGCTCGATAACGCGGCGGCGAAAAGGAGACTCGACGCTGTGCGCGATAAAGTTTTCTTCGCCAAGCTCCGCGACGTCCACTTCGCGTTTTTTCGCCAGGACATGCTTGGGATTCACTACCAGCGTCAGCTCGTCCTTGCGGACTTCCGTCGCTAGAAGCTGCGCATCGCGCGGCACAAAGGAGATTGCTCCCAAATCCAACCGGTAGTTCAGGACTTCATGAGGGATGTCCCTGGAGAGCATGCGGTGGACCCGCACCTGGACGCCGGAATGCCTCTCACGAAACTTGGCCAATGCGGGGAGGAGGGCGTGAATCGAGCTCTCGTTGACGCCCAGAGAGAGTTCGCCGCGCTTCAGCCCTTCCAATTCGGAGAGACCTTTCTTGACTTCATCGCGCAGGTTGATCAGGCGTTCTGCGTAGTCTTTCAGAAGTGTGCCTGCATCAGTGAGGCGGACGGGCCGCGCCCCTCGGACGAAGAGCGGCTGTCCGAGCGAGTCCTCCAGCTTGCGGATCGCCAGGCTGATGGCGGGCTGGGTGCGATAAAGGCGCTCCGCGGCGCGGGAAAAACTGCCTTCTTTTGCCACCATCAGGAATACCTGCAATTCTCCGAGATCCAAGCAAACCTCCAGTCGCCGCCAGTATAAGACGAAATTATCAAAAGTAGAATAAAGATAAATTGGACCGCAAGGCGCCTCCTGTGCATTACTAGAGCATGGGAGACTCTATGGACGTCGTACGTATTTTCGACACTACGCTCCGTGACGGCGAACAGTCCCCGGGCTTCTCCATGAACACCGAGGAGAAGATTCGCCTGGCGCGGCAGCTTGCCGCCCTGAACGTGGACGTGATTGAAGCCGGCTTCCCGATTTCGTCGCGCGGTGACTTGGAAGCAGTTCAAAAGGTCGCCAAGGAAGTTCGCACCGTGCCCATCGCGGCCCTGGCCCGCGCCAGAAAAGAGGATGTAAACGCCGCCGTCGAAGCACTGAAGCCGGCGGCTGCCCCCCGCCTGCATATCTTTCTCGCCACCTCCGATCTGCACCTCCGCGTCAAGCTGAAGATGACCCGTGAGCAGGCTCTCGAAGCCATCGGCTCGATGGTTCGCTTCGGCCGGCAGCATGTCGGCGAAGTGGAGTTTTCCGCCGAGGATGCCGGACGAACCGACATCGATTTTCTGTGCCAGGTGTGCCGCACTGCGGTAGATGCCGGGGCGACGGTCCTGAATTTGCCGGACACCGTGGGCTATGCGGTGCCGGAAGAGTATGGCGCGATGTTTACCAAGGTCCGTGAATACCTTGGGGATCCGCAGGGAGTCACGCTTAGCGCGCACTGCCACGACGATTTGGGTATGGCAGTCGCGAACTCGCTTGCGGCGGTTCGCGCCGGCGTGCGCCAGATCGAATGCACTATTAACGGAATTGGCGAACGCGCGGGAAATGCGTCCCTCGAGGAAGTTGCTGTAGCCCTGGCGGTTCGCAAGGATACCTTCGGTGTAACGACGGGCATTCGCCTGGAAGAGCTTTTCCCCACCAGCCGCATGCTTACTGAAATCACGGGAGCACTAGTGGCACCCAACAAGGCGATTGTGGGCGCAAACGCCTTCGCGCACGAAGCGGGAATTCACCAGGATGGCATCATCAAGAATCCACTCACTTATGAAATCATTTCGCCGCAGACGGTTGGTGTGCCGGCACGTTCGCTGGTTCTCGGAAAGCACTCCGGCCGCAACGCTCTGCGCATGACCCTGCGCGATTTGGGTTACGACGCGAGCGACACCGAGCTTGCGGAAGTTTACAGCCGCGTGACCGCGCTGGCCGATCAGTCCAAGCAGGTGCGTTCGCGAGACATTCTGGCCATTGCGCACGAAGTGATTCGACGGCGGCCCGCGGCGATGGCTGCGGAATCGTCTTCTGCCGCCTGACGGGGCTGCGCCCAGGAGTTTTGCAAAGCCTGTATCGCGCGGTTCTGACCGTTCCTGCAAAGTGCGCGTGGCTTGCCGGATTTCTGTCCATATAATATGGGCACCACCATGAAGAAGACTATCGTCCTTCTGCCGGGAGACGGTATCGGCCCGGAGGTGACGCGGGCGGCCGCGGCCGTCCTGCGTGAATCCGCGCAAGAATTTAATCACCAGTTTGACTTCATGGAATTTCCTATCGGTGGCGCGGCCATCGATGCCGCAGGCACCCCGCTTCCCAGCAAAACGCTGGACGCCTGTCGCAAAGCCGACGCCATTTTTCTGGGAGCCGTCGGCGGACCCAAGTGGGATGCGCTGCCCGTAGGGAAGCGCCCGGAAACCGGGCTGCTCGACCTTCGAAAAGGGCTCGGACTCCACGTTAACGTGCGCCCCGTGAAGCTGCTCGAGCCGCTGCGGAGTATTTCTCCCTTGAAGGCCGACCGGCTCGGCGACCTGGACCTTGAGATTGTGCGCGAACTTGCTGGTGGAATGTATTTTGGCGAGCGCGGGAACACCACAGAAAAAGGGGTCGAGCGCGCGTGGGACACTGAATCGTATTCAACGCCAGAGATCGAGCGCATCGCCACATTTGCTTACACGCGCGCGGAGAACCGCTCGCGGCGTCTGTGTTCGGTGGATAAGGCGAACGTATTGACCAGCTCGCAGCTTTGGCGCCGCACCGTCTCGGCTATGAGCGCCTTCTATCCCACCGTGAAACTCGAGCATATGTACGTGGACAACGCCGCGATGCAGTTGACGTTGCGTCCCTCGCAATTTGACGTGTTGCTCAGCAGCAACATGTTCGGCGATATCTTGAGCGACGCAGCCGCGGCACTAGTTGGATCGATTGGGCTGATTCCCTCGGCCAGCTTTGGTTCGTCCGCCCCGCTTTTCGAGCCCATTCACGGCTCCGCGCCGTCGCTGACGGGAACGGACTCCGCCAATCCCATCGGCTCGATCCTCAGCGCCACGATGATGCTCCGGGACGCCTTTGGGCTTTCGCTGGAAGCGGACTGGGTCGAACAGTCGCTCAACCGAGTGCTGGCTGGTGGTTACCGGACGCCCGACATTACCGAGCCCGGTGCCCGCGCGGTCGGGGGCTCCGTCTTCACCGAAGTCCTTCGGGAAGAGATGCAGCGCACTTTCGAACACGCCGAGCGTTACGGCTGGGGCGTCTAGCGCCGTGACCTCCCCAGGAACTTCGGATGTTAATCTCTGGCCGTCTCCACAACATGCCAAGGACTATCTGCAGCGGGCGGACTCCATTCCTCATCGCCGCGAAGGCGAGGCGACACTACTTGAATTTCTGCCCGCACAACTCGGCCGTTTCCTCGATCTCGGCGCTGGGGGCGGTCGCCTCCTGAGGTTTGTCAAATCGGCGCGACCTGCGTCTGTGGGCGTGGCTTTGGATTTTTCACCGACCATGCTCCAGGTGCTGCGGGATACCTTCGGAAGTGAACCCGGGATTACCATCATCGAGCACGATCTCGATCGCACCCTTTCGGAGTTGGGTCGGTTCGATGCCGTGGTTTCCAGCTTTGCGATCCACCATGTGTCCCACGCGCGCAAAAGTTTCCTGTACGCCGAAATCTTTGCCCTACTGAACCCCGGCGGAGTCTTCCTTAACCTGGAGCATGTTGCCTCGCCAAACGATTCCTTGCACCAGCGATTTCTCAATGCGATCGGCTACACAGTCGAGGCAGAGGATCCCTCGAACAAGCTCCTTGATTTCGAGGTTCAGCTTGCACGGCTGCGTCAGATCGGATTCGTAGATGTCGATTGCCATTGGAAGTGGCGCGAACTGGCTCTACTCGCGGGCGCCAAGCCACCCTTGAGCAGCGCGTGAAACGCGAGCACCTGAGGCAAGGGCGTCTGCTTGCGAGAAGCCCCTGACAATGCTACTTTTACACTTTCCGAAGCAGCTTGCGGCAAACCAGAGTCGGGGCCACACGGCGATATGGGCAAGGCGCGGGCTGAGAATCCGTTACACTGCCGTCTGACCATTTGACCAAAGATGAGAAACATCATTACTCATCGGCATTTTCTTGAGCTATTCTCGTGGCGGAATGGTCGCCGCTCGTCGTAGGCCCCCTATGTCGCAGCCCGGATCCAATGCGCACCATGTCTTGCCTGCCGCCGGGACCGGCGCCCTCTCCTATTGGCGCGTCGAAGGCTCTCTTCTCGAACTCGGCGCCTTGCGCCCGGTCGGTTTTTTCACCTGGAACTCGCAAAGCTTTTCCGAACGCTGGGCGCGGCGCGCGGGCATGGCTGGCATGGCTCTGGCGCGGCCTTTCGCTTATTTTGCCAGCCGCACGTTCGCGACTCGCTTCCTGCACACATTGCTCCGCGGAGTCAGCCGCGATCGCCTGGATCTCTTGGGCGAGGAGTACTTCCACTATGTGCTGAAGCCGCAATTGCGGCGCGAGGCCGCCGAGAAGCTGATCGATGCGGTCCGGAACGGTGAACGCGTCGTCCTGGTTGGCCAGCTTCTGGAAAACATTCTTCGTCCATTGGCGCACCATTTCGGCGTCGACTCGTTCGTCTCGAATCGCTTGGAATTTCGCGATGGCAAGGCCACCGGGCGGCTTCTCGATCCCATCGTGCGCCCGCGCGGACCTTTGGCGTGGATCGCCAGCGGCGAAACCGACGGCCGCATCCCGCGCGAGAAACTTCTTACCAAGCTTGGCTGGACAGAGAAGCCCAGGCATCTTGAAAACGCATTGAAGTCCACCGCGCGGCCAGCCGTTCCGTTGGGCAAGTCCGTCGCGCTCTTCGGGGAAACTCCGCGTGTCGACCGTCTCTCGGTGCGCGAAAATCTGGCGAACCGGCATCTGCTTCTCATCGGTGTAACGGGGTTTATCGGCAAAGTCTGGCTCGTCGACTTGCTCCAGAATATTCCCAACGTTGGCAAAATCACCCTGTTGATTCGCCGCAACCGCACGACGTCCGCGCTCCGCCGCTTCGAAAAAATTGTCGAAGAATCTCCTGCATTCGATATTGTCCACGAGCGCCACGGCCGCAAGCTAGGCGCATTTCTAAAGCAGAAACTGGAAGTTGTCGAAGGGGACGTGAGCCTCCCTGGTCTCGGACTCGACGAGGAAACCCAGGGGCGGCTCGCAAATTCACTCGACCTCATCGTCAACAGCGCCGGCTTGACGGATTTCAACCCCGATTTGCGCGACGCCCTCTCTTCCAACGTGGATTCGGCAATCCATTTGCTCGATTTTCTCCGCAAGTGCCATCACGCCGGCTTGATGCATCTTTCTACTTGCTACGTTGTTGGCATGCGCGACGGCCGCGTTACCGAAGAGCTGCACGACAATTACAACCCTGCCGGCGATTCCCAATTCGACGCCCAGCGCGAAGTCGCGTCGCTGCGTGAAACCATTCGCCGCGTCGAAGAACGTGCCCAAAGCCCCGAGCTCGACAAAGCCCTTCGTCGTCAGGCGCTGGGACGAGGTGGCAATGAAGCTTCCGCTCCCGCCGCGGAGCTAGACGGTGTCTTGAAACGCAATCGCGCGCGCTGGGCACGCAACCGGCTCGTGCGCATCGGCCTGCGCCGCGCGCAGCATCTCGGCTGGCCCAACACCTACACGTTCACAAAAAGTCTCGGTGAATCCATCCTCGCGCACCATGGCCGCGATTTGCCCATCGCCATCGTCCGCCCGTCCATCGTGGAAAGCTCGGAGCGCTCTCCTTTCACCGGCTGGAACGAAGGTATCAACACTTCCGGCCCGCTTTCCTACCTTCTTGGCACCAATTTCCGCCAGCTTCCTTCGAACGAGCGCAAGTGCCTCGACGTCATTCCCGTTGACATGGTTTGCCGCGGAATAACGCTCATCGCTTCCGCGGTTGTCGCGCGCCGCCATGCCCGCCTGTACCAGCTTGCGACTTCCGCGATCAATCCGGTCAATATGGGGCGCAGCATCGAGCTCACTGGCCTTGCCCACCGCAAGCACTACCGCACGACGAACGGTATCGATAGCTGGCTCAAGGTGAAATTCGAATCCATCCCGGTTTCCAAGCAGCGCTACGAGCGCCTCTCGATTCCCATGCAGAAGGCCTTAATCTCTCGCATCAATCGCGCCGCCGTTTCTCTGCGCATGAAGAAGCCGCCGCTCGCCCGCGCCGAACGAGACCTGATCCGCGCCGAAAAACTGATCGAACTCTACGAGCCATTTATTCTTCACAACGAACATGTCTTCGAATGCGAGAACGCGCGCCTGCTCTCCGCCATGCTTCCGCCCGACGAGCGTCCGCACTTCGATTTCGCCCCCGAATCGATCGACTGGTGGGACTACTGGATCAACGTGCACATCCCGGCGCTGCGCCGCTGGTGCTATCCGCTGATGGAAGGCCGCCCGCTTGAATCGCGTGAGCCACGCGCGCTGGATTGGACTGGCGATCCGGCGCACGGAGCGCCGCTTTCCAAAGCCGCTACGCCTTCAGACCCTTTATGGCGATCTTCGTAACCGGCTCGACCGGCTATCTCGGTAGTTATCTTGCTGCGGGGCTCCTCACCGGCTACCGCGACAAGCTGAGTCTCCTGGTCCGCGCCAAAACTGAACAGGAAGCACGCGAGCGCCTCTGGACTTCGCTGCAACTCCATTTCGACTTTCCCGAATTCATCAAATATTTGAACACCCGGGTCCGCATTTTTCGCGGCGACCTTACTGCCGAGCGTTTTGGCCTCTCCGATGACGAATACCATGCCCTCGTCGACGCCACGGATTCCTTAATCCATTGCGCTGCTTCGCTGAACCGCAAATCGGAGAAGCAGTGCCTCAACGTCAACCTGCGAGGCACGCTCGAAGTCATTCAACTCGCCCGCCGTGCTCAGAATCGCAACGGCCTGCGCCGCTATTCGCACGTTTCCACCGTCGCCGTCGCGGGAAAAAGAAAAAACGAAATCGTCACCGAAGACGCCGCCATCGACTGGTCCCGCTCCGATTACGATCCCTACGCGCGCACCAAGAAATTCTGCGAGCACATGGCCAATCAGCTTCTCCCCGATGTGCCCAAGACGTTTTTTCGTCCCGCCATCGTTATGGGAGACAGCCGCCGGCCGGAGACTTCGCAATTCGATATGGTCCAGGCTTTCCACGTTCTCGCTCAGATGCCTGTTCTTCCGCTCCGTCCCCAGGATAAAATCGATATCGTGCCGGCCAACTACGTCGGCAAAGCAATCGTGACCATTCATCAAAAAGAGCCGCCCGCCCACGGCATCTATCACTTGTCCTCCGGCACGGGCTCGCAGACCTACCAGGAGCTGACCGACGCCATTGCCCAAGCCGGCGCCATGCTTCGGCCCATTTATTTCCCATCTCTCGGCGGACCCTTTTCCAGCACCGTCAATTGGGTCGCGAATCGCCGCGGCCCTGCGGGATACGGTGCCTCGCTACTGAAAGTCTTCTGGCCCTATCTCGACTGGAACACCGTTTTCGATAATTCCCGAGTCGTCGCGGAGCTTGGCGAAGCGCCCGCGAAATTTTCGGCCTACGCGGCGCCGCTTCTGAAATACTGCCGCGAGAACAAATTCCAGTTTCCAGCCAAGCCCTGGCCCTCCAATTCGGGAGCGGGTAGGAATGCCGTCGCCGAGAGAGCCCGCGCATGACCGATTTTCTCCTTGTCGCCTGGGTCAGCGCCCTGATTGAGATCGCCCGCTTCGGATGGATGTTCGGCCTCGGCGAGCGCTGGACGCCGGGTGAAAAACTGAAGCTGCTCTTTGCCGGTTACAACGGTACGCGCAACACCGGCAGCGATGTGCGCGTCCAGGAAATGCTGCGACAGATTCGCCACGTTCTTGGCGCGGAGCACGTCGATTTCAACGTCATGACGCAAAACTTCGCCCACACCAAAGGCTACTTCGAAGGTACCCGCCAGGTTCACCTTCCCGACGTTTACCCGCCTTTTCTCTTTCGCGAAGTCCGCGCCAACCACGGCGTCATCGCCTGCGAAGGCTCCATGTTCAAAAGCAAATTCGCTAACGCCCTCACCACTATGATGATCGGTTCGCTGGGTCTGGCGTCGGCTGAAAATAAGCTCTCGCTTGCCTACGGTGGCGAAGCCGGCCACATGGACGCGCTCATTCAATCGATGTGCGCGCGCTACGTCCCTGATTCCCTGGTCATCACGCGAAACGTGGAATCACAAACGCTCCTCAGTTCGCTCGGAATCCCGACGGAGCTGGGCACTGATACGGCCTGGACATTCGAGCCGCATCCTCCAGAATACGCTCGCAAGGCGCTTCGCGATGCCGGATGGGATGAGAAAACTCCCATCCTCGTCCTCTGCCCCATTCATCCTTTTGTCTGGCCGGTAAGAGCTTCCATCGCGAAATACATCGCGCGCGCCACGACCGGCGCTTATAAAGACAGCCAGTACCGCACTGTTTATTTCTTCGAGTCCGGACCCGAAGTCGATAGGAAATTTCAGCACTACATTTCTGGATTCACCAAGGCTACTCAAGCCTTCACTCAACGCCATCGTGTGTTTCCAATTCTTGTGGCCATGGAGCGCCTTGACGCGGTCGCCTGCCGTGAGATTGCCGCGCGCATTCCCGGCACGCCGGTTTTCACTTCCGACGATTACGACATGTTCCAGCTCGTCTCCATCCTGCGCGCGTGCTCTTACATGGTTTCCTCGCGCTACCACGGCATTGTCACTTGCATGCCCAGCCTCGTGGCCTCCGCGGGCGTGACCATGGACGAACGCATCCGCAATCTCATGCGCGAGCGCGGGCATCAGCATCTCTTTCTTACCGTCGATGACCCCGATCTCGAACCGAAGCTCCTCCAGGTCATGGAAACTCTTGTTGCGGAAGCCGACTCCGTCCGCGAAGGCATCGGGCAAACCGTTGTCCGCAATCTCAAAGTGATGGCCCGCATGGGCACGTTTCTTGAAGACGTTGTCCGGCGGACCTATCCGGAGTTTCCGTTGCGTTCGGCCGTTTTCTCCTGGGAAGATTATCTGCCGCCCCTCAGCAAGAGTCTGACTCATCTCGCAGAGCGCTACGATTCTTCACCGGCCGCGCTCGCGGCAGTTCGCTGATCCTGCATGCCCAATTTTCTAGAAACGATTGTTGCTCAACTGAAGCGCGCCAGTGGCCGCGTGGTTCTTCGCGAAATTCACGGTGATCGCTTTATCAGCGTGACGGGCAGGGAATTGCTCGATCAGATTCAGCTGGTCCGTTTGTTCCTTCGCAGCTCCGGCGCCCAGCCCGGTGATCGTTGCGCTCTTCTCGCGCCCAACTCCATTCGCTGGGCAGCTTTCCATTTGGCGCTTATGGCTGAAGGCGCGATTGTCGTGCCACTGTATTTCCGTCAAGCGCCCCCCGAACTCGTCGCTATGACGAAGGATTGCCGGCCGCGCCTCATTTTTGTGAGTGATGCTGCGTTCGGCGATAGCGTGGCCCAGGCTTGGGCCGACGCTCCGCGCCGCGTCCTTTTCGAGGAAGCCCTCCAAGGATCAGCGCCTCAACCCCGCCTTCCCGATGTGCCCAATCCTCGCCAGGACAGCGATATCGTCACCATCATCTACACTTCCGGAACCTCCGGTGAGCCGAAAGGGGTTTGCCTCAACGTCGAAAATCTCAACCACATGCTCTCCTGCACCACGGAACGCCTCAATCAACTGATGGGCGCTACCCGCGAGCCCGACCGCGTCTTCCATTACCTGCCCTTCAATTTTGCGGCCTCTACGATTCTTCTGCTCTCTTGTCTCTCGCGCGAAAGTGTTCTTACTCTCTCGACCGATCTCAACAAGCTCGCCGACGAAATCCGCCTGGCTTCGCCGAATTATTTTCTTAACGTCCCCACGCTGCTGGAGCGCGTCCGCCGCGGCGTGGAAGAGGCCATCGCCAAGCGCCCCGCGTTAATCCGTTCGTTGTTTTTGAAAGCGCGTGCCGCTTGGCAGCGGTTGCACGTCGGACGCGGCCGTGTAAACGATACATTGTGGCTCGCCCTTGGCCGCGTGCTCATCTTTCGGAAGATTCGCGACCGATTCGGCCCGCACCTTCGCGCGCTGATCTGCGGTTCCGCGCCGCTCGCTCCGGAGACGCAGCAGTTTTTCCTGATGCTCGGCATTCCCGTTCTGCAGGCGTATGGACTCACCGAAACCACCGGCATCTGCACGCTCGATGATCCGCGCGTGCCGGTCGAGCCCGGTTACGTGGGCGCTGCGATTACCGGAATCGAAATGAAGCTCGCCGAAAACGATGAGATCGTCGTGCGCGGTCCGCACATTTTTCGGGGCTACTGGAACCGCCCCGAAGAAACCGCCCGCGTCCTCCAAGACGGCTGGTTTCACACCGGAGACCAGGGCGAAGTCAACGTTCGCGGAAATTGGCGCATCAGCGGCCGCATCAAGAATCTGATCATTTTGAATTCAGGCCATAACATTGCGCCCGAGCCCATCGAGGAAAAGCTCGCCCGCCTCCTTCCCGCGGTGCAACAGGTCGTAGTCGTTGGCAATGGCCGCGGCTACCTCTGTGCGCTCGTGACCGGCGCGGTCCTACCTGCAGCCGTTCAGTCCGCTCTCGATGCGGTGAATCCGGAACTCCCGCATTACCGCCAGATTCGGGATTTCACGATTGTCGGCGACGCTTTCACCCCGGGAAACGGTTTGCTCACCGCCAACGGCAAACTGCGCCGCGATGCCATCAATGCGTGCTATGCCGCCGAAATCAATGCCATGTACGATTCGAAAGCCGTGCGCGAGGCCGCTAGCAGGCAGCACGCATGAAAATGAGAGAGTTCACTGGCAAGACGCTGCGCTGGGAATGGCTCGAAGGCGTAGTCGAACTGACCCTTGATCATGCTCCTGCCAACGAAATTGGCACTGCCATGCTCGCCGAACTGGAGAAGTTTGTCGCTTCGTTCGAATCGCTGGCCCCGGAGACTTCTGTCTGCATTTTTGTCAGCGCGAAGAAGTCCGTCTTCTCCGCTGGGGGAGATTTGCGCGAACTGTATGAGACCGCTGCGGCAGTCCCTGCAAAAGGTCGTCCCGCGGGCGTGCGAGCTTTTCTCGAACGCATCCACGCCGTAATGAACGCCATCGATGCTGCGCCCTTTGTCACCATCGCCGCCGTCCATGGCGCCTGTCTCGGTGGAGGACTTGAGCTCGCTCTTGCCTGCGACATGATTATCGCCGACAAAATGGCGCGCTTTGCCTTTCCCGAACTGCGCCTCGGATTCATCCCCGGCTTCGGCGGCATCCCCCGCTTGAAACGCGATCTTGGCAACGCTTTCATCCGCGATTTGCTATTCACCGGGCGAACTGTCAACGCTGCGCGCGCCCAAGCCGTCGGGCTGGTAGCGCAGCTTGCCGGTGAAGGTGAAGCCCTCCGGATAGCTCGCTCGACCGCCGCCCAAATCACCAAGTACGACGCCGTAACCCGTGCCGCCGCCAAGAAATTCATCAAGCCCATTCCCTACGACGAGCTTCGCCGCGAGATCGACCTCTTTTGCGAACTCTTCACTCGCCCTGCCGTCATGGCCGCCCTCAAGAAGTTCGTCGAAGACTCCGGCCCCATGCCGTATCTCCCCTAGATTTGAACTGAACCGCTTCTCACCTGGCTGAAATACCGGGTCCTACCTAGCCATCCGGCGGATGTATACGCCCCTGCTCCTGTTGCATCTTGTTCAAGGAGGTAGGGAAATGTCAGAACTCATTGAACTTTCGAATG
Organism: Candidatus Elarobacter sp.; assembly: GCA_035639075.1. Taxonomy (GTDB): domain Bacteria; phylum Acidobacteriota; class Terriglobia; order Acidiferrales; family UBA7541; genus Acidiferrum. The sequence continues at coordinate 725 of DASQYT010000235.1, read as the reverse complement.
CGTTGGCTCAGGTCACCGATCACGCCGCGGCATCCGTGGTCGCCATCCACGCCGAAGCGCGCGGTTCGTCAAGCGGCGCCGTTTGGCGCGAACGGGTTATTGTTACGGCGGAACACGCTCTTCGCCGCGATGAAGAAATTCAGGTAACTTTGCCCGATGGCCGCGTTGTGCCTGCGACTCTTGCTGGCCGTGATCCTTCCACGGATCTTGCTGTCCTGAAATGCGCGGATGCAGGCAATCATTTCATCGACCGCGGGGATGCCTCAGCGGTCAAGCCGGGGAGCATTACTTTGGTCGTGGGGAGAACGCGCGCCAGCGGTCCCGTCGCGGCTCTCGGAGTTGTGAGCCTCGTTGTCGCGGAACGCCGCACCTGGACTGGCTCCTCGCTTGCCCCATACATCCGTCTTGATGTTGGCCTGCAACCTACGGCCGTTGGCGGCGCCGTCGTTGATGCGCATGGCAAAATCCTGGGAATCGCATCGCCGCGCTTTGCGCGATTCGGCGCCATTGCGATCCCGGCCGCTACGGTCGATCGTGTCGCAGAAACGCTATTGAAAAAAGGCCGCATCCCGCGCGGGTATCTCGGCGTGGCTCTGCAGCCTGTGCGTCTCCCGGATCATTTGCGCCAGTTGCTTCAACACAAAGAGAAGACTGCGGCCATTATTCTCGAGGTCGAGCCCGATGGGCCGGCCCAGAAAGCGGGAATCGTCATCGGTGACATCCTG
>DASQYT010000234.1:0-2484 GCA_035639075.1 Candidatus Elarobacter sp. | reverse complement strand
CACCTGCGCCGCGCGGGCGCGCCTCTCCGACACTAGCGGCGGACACTCACTAAGGCGGCATCGGCTTCGTAGCCCTCATCTTGTACGGTTTTCTGCGCGGCGGCGGCGACCGCCTTTTCGTCCGCGTTCTTTGGCAAACTACAATACCGCCGAATTACTTCCTCGCCGTTTACAATTCGAATCAGCCACTTGGCCTTGCCTGGGTCCCAGGAAACATCGACTTGATCCGCGCGCATACCCGCCTCCTTTGCGCACCTCTCTTATACCACTCGTCCGGCCCTTGGTAGTACAACCACGCCGCCGTTCGGTTGTCCTCGTTCGTGGGTGTGCAATTTTGAACAGACGGACCGCGGCACGCGGTCATAGCTTTTATGCGGATAGAGTAAGGGAGAATAAGCCCGCGATGGCATCCCCTTAGACTGCTTCTGAGGATGTCGTCGCGGGCGTCCATTCACGATGATTCTCGGTTCCAACCGCCATTCATACTGAATTTTCTCAGGGACAGCACCGAATCCATCCGATTCGCATGCCAATTCTGCGCGTTGCGGAAAGAAACTTCTGGTAGAATTGCCGCCATGAAAAGACGAACCTTGCTTCAATCGCTTCCCGCAATAACGTTGCTTCCCGCTGCGGAATGGCTTGCTTCGGCTCAAGACAAGCCTGGCTCTGCGACATCCACCACAACGGTCTACGAGCTTCGCGTGTATCACGCTTATGAGGGCAAGCTCGACGACCTTCTTCGGCGTTTCCGCGAACACACGACGAAGCTGTTCGAGAAGCACGGAATAAGAAACGTTGCCTATTGGACGCCCACGGATGATCCGCTCAAGGACAAGACGCTCGTGTACATCCTGGCGCATCCGAGCCGCGGAGCTGCGACCGCCAACTGGAAAGCGTTTGGCGCTGATCCGGAATGGCAAAGCGTAAAGGACAAGTCCGAAGCCAACGGAAAACTCGTCGAGAAGGTTGATTCCACGTTTATGGTGATGACGGACTTCTCGCCTAAACTCCCTTAAATCACTATCTTTAACAGCGAATCTTCGTGGGCCCTGTGGGGTCGCGCGAAACGCGTGACGCGGTCCTCAAGTCCGGCATGGAAAGCGGAGCGGCGGTGAGCTACGACCGCCTCGAAGAGTTGCTGGCATCCCATGGGACTTCCGCTAAAGAGAAAGGAGCGAGCCCTTCATGAGCGATACGATTCCTCCACGCCGTATTGGCCGCAGCATCATCGCCGTACTGGTTGGCATGGTGGTGGGAATCGCTATCACTCTCAGCACCGACGAGATCTTGCACATTGTCGGTGTCTTCCCACCCTGGGGCGCGTCGATGGTGGGCTTCGACGGGGCGCTACTGTTGGCGACGGCCTATCGCACTGTCTACGGAACCCTGGCAAGCTACATCACAGGGCGGCTAGCGCCCGACAGGCCTTTGACTCACGCGTTGGTGGGCGGCTTCCTCGGCTTTGTGGTGAGCATTGCGGGCGCCGTCGCGACGTGGAACAAAGGGCCCGCGTTCGGGCCTCACTGGTACCCACTCGCGCTCATCGTTCTGGCGATCCCGCAAGCCTGGGCCGGCGGCAGACTCCGGGTGATGCAACTGCGCACACGCGCCGATGCCTGATGCCGATTTTCGCGTCCTGGCGCCGGAAGGCCGCAAGCCAGTCTTAGGCGTAAGTTTGAAGAACACGCTTGGAGGGATCCCCGAATGAAAAAAGGAAGCGCCGTTCCCAAAAATACAGACGAATACATCGCAAAGATCCCCGAGCCAGCTCGCAGCACATTGAATAAGATGCGCGCTGTGATCCGGTCTGTTGTGCCGCGGGAAGCCACCGAGGTCATCAGCTATGGGATGCCTGCGTTCAAGCACAACGTAGTGCTGGTGTGGTTCGCCGCGTTCTCAAACCACTGCAGTTTGTTCCCCACCGCCTCGGTTATCGAAGCGTTCAAGAAGGAGCTTAAGGGCTACACCACGTCCAAAGGGACCATCCAATTCCCGGCGGACAAGCCTCTGGCCACCACGCTTGTGAAAAAGCTGGTCAAGGCGCGTATCGCGCAGAATGAAAGCAAGAAACGGCGCTGATCGGGTTGCGTCTCCTGTAAATTTCGCTTGGCTGCGGCCGCCTCCTTTGACTGATTCTGCCGAGGGACATAGAATCGCGCGCTGGCGAACAGAGCCAGGCAGAGTTCAATAAGGGAGAGCAATCGCATGAAAAAGAGCTGGTATCTTTGTGCAGCAGGAATTTGTTTGTGGTTCGCGCAGGCCGCGCCGCCCATTGCGCGGGGGCAGGAAAGAGAAGCGAAAGCGCCGGAAGCAAAGTCCGCCGATAAGTGTGATGCGGCCGCCTCGAAAGAAGAGTCTTCGGTAACCGAGCACAGCATCAAGATCGGCGGCCAAACGATTCCTTACAAAGCGACTGCCAGCACGACGCTGCTCAAGAACGAAAAAGGCGAATCCACAGGATTGATGTATTCCGCAGCTTACACG
>DASQYT010000233.1:0-7609 GCA_035639075.1 Candidatus Elarobacter sp. | reverse complement strand
CAAGAACTGGATCACCATGCGCCTTCTCACAAACCATCTATTTTCCGTGGGATAAGAGTTTGACCCCTCTAGGGGCCTTGGTCCCCCGATTGCCTTACTCTTATCGGCAAACGCTGCACGCGGAGTTGCCGACTCAGCTTCAGATTTACCAGTACTAGGAGGCCCCTTACCATGACTTGGCTTCGCGACATCTTCCGCCTTCCTGTTCAAGAGTCCAATGTTGTTGTCGTTCTCGTCTTTTCCGTTTTTCTTATGAGCTTCATGTCCGTTGCCCTGGTATGGCAGGCACAGATCATTGCCAATCAGCGCGAAGCCATTCAGTGGCTTGTGCGGCTCAAGTTCGGCGGCTAGCCGCCCCCATTCAACGACTCTTGCATTTGTTGAAGCCTCGTTTAGCTTGGAAAGTGATTCCGGCAGACTTTCTCTACAATTTGTGATTCAATAGTTTTTACAGGGATTTCTCTCGGGAGAATTGCCGTGAAAAGTATCGTTCGACTCCTCTTGTTGGCTACAACGCCGGTTTTTTTTGTGTCCGCGCAGCAAAGCTCAGCCGGGCAATCGGCTGCACAGGAAAGCGTGTCTCCTGCCCAGCCGCAGGCGTCCAACCAGGCATCCTCACATGATCGGCACCATCGCAAACACAGCAGTGTTAAACGCCGTCATCATCGCAGAGCTTCGACACAACACTAATTGGAATTAGAAGGAATCAACGCGGTAAGCAAAAAGGAGAGCACATGGCTCCCCTTTTTGCTTTTTAACTGTGTCGTCTCGGAAGCGCGCTAAAACCACCTATGTTTCGCGAGCGACGCGCACCGCAAAAGCGGTGCGATCAGCTGTAGTGCAGCTCTAAGCCCGGTGGAGTCATGGTCCCTCCGGAGCTCGGTGAGCTCACGTCCCGCTTGTACTCCTTCGATTCGTTGAACGCAAGCGAAGAGAGGGTGAACGCGCCATTTCCACGGTGCTGCGTAGTTCGATAGCCAAGGGGTGTTTACTTGATGAAAAGCGTTTCGCGCAGTTGATCGCGGCCCACAAACGATTTCATGGTCCTGAAGCGGGTAAAGAGGTCCTGGATCTCGCGGTTTTGATAGACCTTTTGCGCCGGGCAGATGACCGGCGACGAAATCACTTGCAGCGAATTCGAATCCGCCACTCGATAACGCTGAAAGTCCTCCGGCTTCTTGCTGTGGAACATCGCTAGAATCACACCGCCGGGCCGCAGGAGTTCCGTCAGGTTTGCAACCGTCTGCTTCGCCAACATGGGATTTAGGTAGTCCAGTAAATCCCACAAGAGCACGGCATCGAACGATGCGCGAGGGTATTGTAGATTCTCCGCCAGAAAGCGGGTTGCGCGCCCGTTCGGCGTCATGTCCAGCTTGTCACGCGCGTCGGCATCCTCACGCAGCCGCTTCTCTTCGTCGGTCAAAAACGCTTTCCATGCGCGAAGGAAGTCCTCCGATGAGACGCGGAAGCCGCGCTCTATAAAAAAGCTCAGAGTCGTCTGCCATGCGGGCCCTAGGTCCAACAAGGTGCCTCGCCCAAGGCCGTCAAGATTCCACAGGAATTCTTTCAGCCCATTCGAGACGCGCGTCGGTTCCGCGGATTCCGGGGCGCGCGTGGCGCCTAGGGCGGAAACCGGCCCTCCCGGAGTTCGCGAGCGTGAGCTCGAATGCACCGGAAGTGACCCGCTGCGGCTCGTTCCATTTGCCATTCCAAGGCCCAATTTGTTCAGGAAGCTCATCGTCAGTTAGCCGCCGTTCCAGGGCTCAAGGACGCCGTCTCTGCCGCCTTCCCGGTTGCAGTTGCCGTCGTTGACGTGGATCCTGACGCCGTGGCAGCGGACGCCTTGACCTCAGCAGCCTTGTTCGGCTGTTTGCCCGCTTCCACTCTTCCGCGCAGCAGCGCTCCATCTTCAATCGTCAGGCGATCTGTTTGCACTTCGCCGGTGACGTGCCCCGTGCTCCACAGCTGAACCTTGTCCAGCCCTGTGACTTTTCCTTCGATTTTTCCCCGAACGATTACTTCACGGGCAAGCACGTCCGCCTTCACATGCCCGTTTGGTCCAACGGTCAAGCAGCTGTTTGTGGTGAGGCTGAGTTTTCCCTCTACCATGCCGTCAACAAAAAGATCTTCGCTGCCCGTTACTTCACCCTTGATTCGAATTCCCTGGCTAATACATGCAGCCGCGCGCGACGAAGTGGCGAGAGAACTTGAGGGCGTACTAGCAGTAGCTGGGCTCGATGAAGTCGCAGAGCTTACTGGAGTTGCGGAATTGCCGGTAACTCCTTCAGGCTTGGCATCTTCTTTTTTCCACATCTGACACCTCGACATCGAAAATTCGATTTTCGAAGCCGCTTATCGCAGGGCTGGTTGGAACTGCGACTCGGAAGAGTGAACATAGTACACGACTTAGCGGGTGTAAACAAGGAATGGCAGGTAGCAAATCTAGGGTGTTTCCTGAAAGGCTACACCAGTAATAGCGGATTTAGTCCTCCCAACTCCACTACAGATTGCGTCGTTTCCTTCTTCTCGTTTTTCCCTCGCAGCTCCCACCAGTTCGCCATCATCCCGGCAAATTCCTGCGTTAACTCTTTCAGTGATTTACGCTTCTCCCACCAATGCTGCGGATCGAAATCCCCATCGCTCGCGCTGGCGACGCGCACCTCAACAGTCTCGGGAAAAACGTGCTCGAATACATAGCGCGTCCGCCGCGTGTGAAAATTCGATGTCACCACGATCACGCTGTGCCATTTTCTTTCTTTCACCAGCCGCGTAAGCGCTTGCGCTACTTCTATCGTGTTATCCCCGTCGTGGACCAACCGCACGATCCTATCTCTTGGCACTCCACGCTCGATCAGGTCGTGTTCCATCAGCTCTGCGATCCCCGCATTGGGCCGCAGGCGCCTTCCGCTCGCGACAATCACCGGCGCTTTCCCTTCCCTGAACAATTGCGCTGCACGCGTTGACCGGTCGGCGTAAAAATTATCGTCGCCCAGTACGATCAGGGCGTCGGCTTTTTCGAGAGGATCTTCGACTATCCACATCTCCGCTGCAAAGCGAAGGATGGGGCGTCTCACCAGGTACAAGAAGGCGCAAAAGATCATAAGACACAGCAATATGATCAAGTTGAGGAAGATTCCGCCTGACTCGCCTTCATTCGCTTGGCCATGCTTCATGAATTGGGGTCCAGCGCTCGCAGGTTTGCGGCTGCTTGCTCCGGCAGCTCTGAATTGAAATATACTTCTTTGATGCTGTAAGACTTGCTGGTCTTTTCCACGATCGGCAGGATCTCAATGTGCCAGTGGTAATCGTCCGGCAGTGTCTTCCAATACCCTGCCAATTCACCCTTCTTATTCTTCGTATTGGGTGATGTATGCACCACCAGGTGATATGCCGGCGCGACTTTCTCGAGCCGGCGCAAGACGCGGCCCAGCAGCGCTGCCAATTGCCTGCGATTCGAACCCGGCCTAGGCTGCTCGAACAAATGGTTGTGCCGCCGGTGCATTAACCAGACTTCGTACGGAACGCGCGACGCATACGGACACAACGCATAATAATCTCCCTGCACGTCAACGATGCGCTTCCCCTGCTTCTCTTCCTGACGCACCGTGTCGCAAAAAATGCAGCGCTCTTTGTCCTTGAACCATTCGTGCGCGGAGTTGAGTTCGTACTTGATTCGGCGCGGAACAAAGATGGTGGCCGTCACCTGCGAATGCGCGTGCGGCCACTCTTCTCCTGCCAGCGCACCCTGATTCTTGAATACGCTGACGTACTTGAAACGCGAGTCCTTCTTCAAATCCGCAATGCGCGCCCCCCACACCCACAACACTCGATCAATCTCTTCGTCGTTGAACTGCGACATCCGCCTGTCGTGCTGCGGAGTCTCCACCACGATTTCGTGGGCGCCGAGCGCCACCATCTTGTCGTACATGCCTTCAGCGACACGCCCGGGCTCCCCCTCAATGTGATAGAGCGGCTCCGGGTGCGGCAACACACGCACCTGCCATGCCCCTTCCGCCGGCCACGTCATAATAGAACGCAGCTTCTCAAGCTTGGCCGGCTCCAGCGGGCATTCCTGCGGCGCATCGCCGCGAACTTCTTTCTGTCCCAGAATGACCCAGCTTTGAGTGATGGGATCCTTGCGAAGTTCCATTCGATGTCTTTAGCGGGTGTAGCGTGCCGGAGTCGGTCCCTGTTCGAGGCGGTGGCGATCCCAAATCGCACCTTCGCGCGTGAAGTAGGCCATTTCGAAATCTTGTGTTAGTTCCAGTGCGTCCACGGGGCAAGCATCCTCGCAGAGTCCACAGAACATGCACCGCGAAGTATCGTAGGTGAAGTTCGTTAGCACTTTCCTTCGCGTGGCATCGTCGCGTTGCCAGCCCACCACAATCAGATTCTCCGGGCAAGCCAGCGCGCACAAATTGCAGCCAATACACAGCGTCTCGCCTGTCTCTGGGTTATTGTTGAGCCGCGGCGCGCCGCGATACCGCTCCGCCACCATCGGGCGCTCCAGCGGATACTGCTCTGTCACAATATTCTTGGGATGCTGCGCTCGGAAGGTGACCGCGAGGCCCTTCAAGAAATCGACTTGAAACAATCGCCCCAGGAGTTCGCGCATGCGCTTAGTTTGTTTCCCCCCTCCCCAATTGTCAAGCAACGCCTTCTCTCTTTCTTTTTCACCTTGTTTCAGCGTGTTATTCTCTCTCCGGCAATGGAAATTGACATCCAATTCATGCAGGAGGCCTTGCGTGAAGCGCGCGCCGCAGCCGCAGGCGGCGAAGTTCCTATCGGCGCGGTGCTCGTTCATGACGGCAAGATTCTCGCTCGATCTGCCAACCGCACAATTCGCGATAATGATCCCACGGCCCACGCGGAAATGGTTGTCCTTCGCGAAGCCGCCGGCCTTCTCGCCAACTATCGTCTTGCTGATACTACGCTCTACGTCACCATCGAGCCTTGCAGCATGTGCGCCGGCGCCATCATCCAGGCCCGTGTACCGCGCCTCGTCTACGGGGCCGATGACCCAAAGGGCGGTGCCGTCCGCTCCTGCTTCGAAATCCTTTCCAATCCTCGCCTCAACCATCAGGTGGAAGTCACCGCCGGAATCCTCGCCGCCGACTGCGCCACTATCCTCCAGTCCTTCTTCGCGGAACGTCGCTAGCTCGCCAGTCCGTTGGGCCTAGCTTTGAGTTTGTGTAGGCGCGGGCCTTGGCCTGCTTGCTCCTCCTCGGCACACAAATCGAGGGCTTAATTGCCGAAAAGCGCACCCCTCTGCTACGATTGAATCTACAACGACCGCGGAGAGGTGGCTGAGTGGTTGAAAGCACTCGCCTCGAAAGCGAGCGTGCGGGAAACCGTACCGTGGGTTCGAATCCCACCCTCTCCGCCATTTTCCATCGCGACTATTCGAGTTTCCGAATGAAAAAGGCCGGGCATGAGTGCTCGGCCTTTACTGTTTTGGAATTGTGAGTTAATCAGAAATGGCAGGAGGCCACGCCGCGCTTTTGCAAGTACTTCTGGTGATACTCTTCGGCGCGATAGAACGTGCTTGCGGGAGTAATCTCCGTCGCGATGGGCCGCTTGAATTTTCCGCTGGCCTCGACCGTCGCTCGCGACTTCTTGGCTGCCGCTTCCTGTTCCGGCGAATGAAAGAAAATTGCTGTGCGGTACTGCGTGCCGAAGTCTGGTCCCTGGCGGTTCACTTGCGTCGGGTCGTGCGCGTGCCAGAAGACGTCGAGCAATTGTTCGTAACTCACTTTCGCCGGATCGAACGTCACCTGCACGACTTCCGCATGCCCGGTTTCATCCGTGCAAACGTCTTTGTAAGTCGGATTAGGCGTCTCGCCGCCACTGTACCCCACTGCGGTATCAATCACTCCTGGCACGCGCTGAAATGCCGCTTCGACGCCCCAGAAGCACCCCGCTCCGAATGTCGCTTTGTCTGCCATGGATATCACCCCTCGCCGTAAGCCTCTTGCCCTATGGACAGAAGTTAGATGCGCGGCCTGCCACTCTGGATTCGCCATCGCCCCTAAGGAGACTTTCGCCTCGCCGTCGCTGGCCCTCCGCTGGCCTTTAACTTGTCCAGTGCCAGTGATTTATACGGACCGTTCACGGAAGCGGCTTGCGTGAACGCGTCCTTGGCCTCGGCGGTTCTTTTCAAATTCAGCAGCGCGTACCCCAAGCGATATTGATTTCGCCCGTAGCTGCCATCATCCGCTTTCAACAACGGCGCCGCTGCTTTTAGGTTTTCCACGGCTTGGGCGTTGTCCTTCTTTTCGATGTTCACCTGTCCCAGCGAACTCAGCGCCAACCCCTTCTGCAGGTTTTTCTGCCGATCCCACTGCTCGTCCGACACGCCCTCCGGCTTTGGGGCCGTGCCCAGCACCGAAATTGCTTTCTTAGCGTACGTTTCGGCTTTGGCAAGCTGGTCGGCCTTATCGCAATAATAGTCGGAAAGCAGCAGTAACATCCCGACGTTGTTCGGATCCTTCGCCAGAAGCCCGTTGGCCACTTCCAGCATCTTGGGCGTGTTTTGCGCTTGCAGGTAAGACGTTGCGGCCACTCCGAGCGCCTGATTCGCGTACGGTGAATCCGGAAAGGCCTGGGCGAACCGCGTCAGGTATCCCGCGCGCTTTCCTGCATCTTTCGCCTGAATGGCGCCGTTGTAGACCGCTTGCTGAATGTAAACGATGCTGTCCTTGTTGTTCTCCAGAGTTTGTGACTTTTGCTGCGCCCATTGGGAAGCGTCCGCTCCTGGTGGAGCAGGCGCTTCTTTGTAACGCTTGACAATTCCTCCCGTTTTCTCCGCGTACGCGACAAGCCGCTCGGAATCTCCTTTTTCCGAAGCAGCACGGATCATGTTCATGGCGTTCTGAAAATTATCCGCGTCGATTGCGAAAAGTTTGTCGCCATACTCAAACGCCTTGTCGTAATTCTTCAGGCCGAGGTAGTAGTCCACATACAAACCGTCGGCCAGGATGGGATTGTCGCCTTCGCTGCCGGGTCCCGCGGCAAACTTGTCGATGAGCGCGAGCTTCTGCGCCGGATCGGTCGCCGCGTTGATCTCCGTCAACGCGTGGTCCACCTCCGACCCCGCCTGGACGGGAACGTACTTGCCAATCTGCTGTGCGGGAGCGGAGCGGACTCCGAAGAAAACCAGCATGCCGATCAGCCATATTTTTCGTCGCATGGAAACCTCCAACGGGAGGAAATTGGGTGCATCTTAGTGCTGCGACGGGCTTGGCGCAAACAAAATCCATTAGGAGCAACCCGACTCCGGGGAGAGCACCCGGGTGGTTTTGGGCAAAGAGTGCGGGAGCACGTGAAAAAAGAGAGTTGAGTTTTTGATGAATGCAAAAGAGTGCGCAAGGGTGTGAAAAGAAAGAACTTGAATAAGGAGGCGAGTCCTCGTGGCTGACTTGTGCAGGCCTTTCCAAATTGGGAAGGCTACCCTCCACCCCTTGTTTTCTGTAAGTGTCTCTTAGGGCCTGCGGCCCGCGAAATCTCATGAAAATCACTCAGAGGTAAGATCGCAACGGCCTGGAGCGGCGAGGTCGATGCAACAGTGGAGGAAGTTGAGGCCGTGTAAGTGTCTGATCCGGAGCGTGCG
>DASQYT010000232.1:0-9406 GCA_035639075.1 Candidatus Elarobacter sp. | reverse complement strand
CTGAATTCTCCCCAGGTGTGCATTTCCATCTGCCACATTCCGGCAAATAGTACTCGCGGATTGTGAGCGTCCATAGTTAAGCCAGAGCAGCCGGTGTTCTCGTCGGCGAAAAGTACGCGCTCCCAATGTTGGCCCCTATCGTTGGTGCGGTAGACTCCGCGCTCCTGCTGGGGCCCCGTGGCGCGACCCAGGGCGCAAACGAACACGATGTCCGCGTTTTTTGGGTCAATGAGTATGCGTCCGATCCTTCCCGTGTCATCGAGTCCAGCGTGAGTCCATGTTTTCCCGGCATCGAGAGAGACATATACACCATTGCCCATGACATCGCTGTCGCGGATTGCCCACGCTTCTCCAGTCCCCACCCATATCACGCTTGGATCGGAAGGAGTGACTGCAATCGCTCCAATCGCGGCGGCCGACTGTTTATCAAAAATTGGTTCCCAACCGTTACCGCCATCAGTAGACTTCCAGACCCCGCCGGACGCGGCGCCCGCATAATAGGTGCTTGGGTCCCCGGGCACTCCGGCCGCGGCGGCAATCCGGTTCCCCACTCGTGGTCCAACAAATCTAAATCGAAAAGTGTCCTCATCTTTAGGTAGAGCGGCCGGCCGCTGGGCATATGCGGACAATCCCCCGGTCCATATTCCCAAAACCAGAATTCCAGCCTTTTGCCGAGAGCTGAGAATACACATTTCTGCGCCCCTTCCTGAACTGGCCGTCTGCAAGAGCCAGGAACGGCAGCAGTTACCGCGCGGTGAAATAGAGTTTGCGCGCTAGTCGGATTATGTATATTGTATGCACGATGGAACGTCAACGCTTATAGCGAACGTTCTTTGGAGGTTCCAGGACCAGTTCGCCATGATTCGGCGTGGATCCATTGACTCAGGCGACTTGCGGGCGCGACCGTATGTTATAAGGTGGCTGTCTCGGTTCTGAACTATCCGACGAATTCAAAAACGCAAGTCCGTGGGGGATCCTTAGTAGCCGTTAATGGTAAGTTTAGTCGAGGAAGACGTAAAATTCCTGGTTTTATCTGCATCCGTGGCGCTTCAGTCTCTATGTTGCAGAGTTGGTATTGGTGGAGCAGAATTGCCAGTTTAGAAATATTTGGAGATTTCGGCCCAATCATGGAGACAGCCACGCCAAAACAGTCGGCACCGATCCCTCGGCAGTCCCTTTCTGCTGCTGTTGTCGAAAGGCTCACAGAAAAAATTCTCAGTGGTGAATTGCGTGAAGGTGAACAGCTTCGGCAGGATGCCATTGCCGCCGAATTTCAGACCAGTCGTATTCCCGTACGTGAAGCTCTCAGCCATCTCGCGGCGGAAGGTCTCATCACCATAGTCCCAAATCGAGGTGCCATTGTTTCGGCTCTTTCTCCGGACGAGATCATGCAGTTGTTCGAAACGCGCGCGGTCCTGGAGTGCTACATGCTGCGCTGCGCGATCGCTAACATGAAGGAAGAAGATTTCCAGCACGCAGCAGAAATCCTTCGTCTTTACGAACAGTCTCTGGAGAATGATTCGGACGTGAAGTCCTGGGGGCGGTGGAACTGGAGTTTCCATTCCGCGCTCTATGAGCCGGCCAATCGTCCGGTCATGATGTCGCTCTTGAAAAAACTCAACATCAACTGCGACCGCTACACTCGTCTCCACTTGGTCTTCACGCGTAACTTGCACCGCGCTGGCCAGGCGCATCGCGAGCTTCTCGATGTCTGCAGGACGAAAGATCCGGAGTTAGCCGTTGCAGCTCTCTGGAAACATATAACGGACGCCGGCGAGTATTTGAAGGAATTCATCAGACGCCATCGCGAACAGCATCCCTGAACCCCCACTCGCGGCGTGGTTGACTCCTCGGTAGGTCCACAATTTGCGCCAATTAGGGCACCACGCAAGGGCGGCACCCGCTGTTAGTTGCAAGCGATCCGCTAATGAGAAAAACAGGAAGTACATGTAGATGGAGCGTCGAAAGTTCTTGAAGGATCTCGCCGTGGTGGCTGCGGCCACTCGCTGTTTGCCGGACGCTGTCAAATCCGGCGAGCATTCGGGAGAGGCGCCGGATCTCGCCACAGCTTTCGAGGCGGGTGCGACTTCACGAGCCGGCCTGGATATCGAAGGTCACACGCAGATTTCCGAATTCAAAACGGATGTGACGATATGGAAGGTATACGAAGACCTGCGGACTCGCGAGGGTGCGATCACCTTTGTTTCTTCAAACGGTCGAGTCCGCGCACTCGGTAAGAGCGCAGAGGCTTCTTTCCCGGAGGCCGACCCGGCTTATCTTGGATTGGACTTGAAAGACATCGGTACAACGGGTGCGGATCTTCTGGCGGAGCGCCTTCTTGCAAGTGGGGGCGATCCCGATCCGGTGAAGGTGATGTCCGCTGCTCCGCCTCTTGGATCGTCCTCGCCCGAGCGCTCAGGTTGGAGGCTGCCCTGGGACACGATCGTGGGGACGAAAGAGTGTTTTGACACGATGCCGGTGTTCCCATCAGGGGGCACGAGAACCTACCATCCAGTGCAATACTTCTCAGAACTTACGAACCAAGCGGCCCGAAAACGATTCGATGGACTTATTGGCGGCTGGATGCCTGCGGTGCGAAAAGTGGTGGCACTTTCCGAAACTGCCTACGATGAAGTCGTGGTGTTCGGCGACGTCCAGGCGCGTGATAAGTTCATCGTCCAGACGTGGCATCGAACCGCGCGGGTTGAGAACGGCAAAATCACAAAAGTCGTTTACGGTCACACCTATCCGGGTTTCCCTCCGCGGCGCAAGGACCCCAGCCCTGAACAGTTCTACCGCGCGCTCGCGGCGTTTACCGGCTACTGGGAGAAGTTGCTGAGCGATTTCTCACCGGCTTCCGTTCCCGACAATGACTGGATCGACATGTCCAAGCACGCATTTGCCAAGGAGCTTATGGTGCGGCCTGGAGGCGTGTATCCGAAATACGGGGCCGTAGACCGCGATTACTACGGCTCAGAGTACGACGGGTTCCAGGACATCTTTACGATGAGTGTTTACGCGAATCTCGAATGGGGCCGCTTCGAGATGGCACGAGCCGTTATCAACAACTTCTTCACAGATTTCGTGGACGCCAAGGGCATGAACAATATGCGTGGACCTGAAATCGCACAGTTTGGCATGACGCTTTCGCTCCTCGCACGATACTTCAGCTATACGGGAGACAGCAGCTTGTTGCTGCGACACCAGGGCAAGATCGAAGCGACGGCGGCTTTGCTGGTGGAGCTTCACGAGGAAAGCCTGCGTTTGCCCCAGGACGATCCCGGCTACGGATTGATCCACGGCTGGAGCGAATCGGATTCTTGCCTGGCCCCGAAACCCATGACTTGGTGGCTGCCTTATTTCGCCAACAACGCGTATTCGGCGAGGGGGCTAAAGGATATCGCTCAAGCGTGGAGCGACATTGGCCGATCGAAGCCCTCACCAGCAATGGAAAAGATGGCCATCGATTGGCTGAAGCGCAGCAAGGTACTGCAAGACGTGCTTGTTGCGAGCATGGAAAAGAACGTACGAAGCGATATGCATCCTCCCTACATTGGGCCGTTCCCCGGAACCACCATGACGTTTTGGGAATCGATGCAGAAAGAAAGGCCGAGCCCGCAACAGTGGGCGCACCGCGCCTATGCCGAGTTATTGCAGGCCGACATGCTGCCCGCCAAGCTGGCCAACATAGTCATCGACTGCATGCGCGCGTACGGTGCCACGACGCTCGGAGTCGTTGCCAACGTAGAACGGCCGCATCCTGAAGGCCGCGACATTTTGGGTTTCATTTCCTACGGCTACGCGCAGATGCTGCTGCGGTTGGATCGCGTTGAAGAATACCTGTTGTTCCTCTATTCCCATCGATACCACGACCACACTAGGGGGAGTTGGACTGCTGGAGAAGTGGCTGGCATTGATGGCAACAGCGCGCTGTTTTGCATTCCCGCGCAGCAAACCATTCCGCTGTTGATTCGCTGGATGCTGGTTCTCGAAGATTCCAATGAAGAAAAGCTGTATTTTGCAAGGGGCGTTCCGTATGAATGGGTTGTCAGCGGGAAGGAGATTCGAATTGATCGAGCGCCGACGCGCTGGGGCAGAGTGAGCTTCAAACTGGTGGCGATGCCTGCGGCGAAGAGCATCGCTGCTTCCGTCGAGCTATCCCGCTCTGGGTCGCCCAAAGAAGTGCACGTAAGACTGCGCCTGCCCGCAGAGAACAAATTAGTGAAAGTCAAAGTCAACGGCCGGACTGCGACTCTTCGCGGTCCTCGCAATGACACGGTCATCATCCAAACGCGGAACGGGAATCGATTCGAGGTTGTTGGCGAGTTCAGCTGAGTTGAACGGCGCTGTCTGTCCCAAATGGAATCGCTTCGCCGCCTAAGTTCGTTGGACGACGGCTGCGTCTCCACTGAAGGAGTCCATTGCTGGCCTCTCCAACTTGGCGAATTCTCAGATCGCTCTGGGTTACTTCTTTGTTGGAAAGCAAACCGGGGAACGCAACTCGATGCTCAGGAAAAAGGACGCCGGCTTGGTCCGCAAAACCCTTCTGTCTGTCGGAGCGCCGAGGGGGACTAGGCAAGACAATTCAGGCGATCCTCATCGAATCATGTTCAGGTTGCAAGACGGGAACACCTCGCACGACGAACTCTTTCCTCTAGCGCGCGGAGTCAGCACGGATCATTCGAATGCCGAACACGCCTGAAATTTCGTTTCCGTCGGCAGCTTCGAAGCGTACTGTTACTTTCTGCTTTCCCTTAACCAACTGAGGCGGTAGAGCGTATTCGACGTCAAAGAAGCGAATATCCTGTTCCGGACTGCGCCGTTCCGTTGCTTGCTGCCCCACTTTCGTACCGTCCACCAGAACGTCGAACGTCCCATTCCGGCGGGCTTCATTGCTGTAAGTTACGAGCAAAGTCATCGGATGGGCGGTATCGACGGGAAGGTCCAAAGAGAACCACTTCGACCCGCGTCGCCCATAATGCCCCAGCAATTGGATCGGCGAAGTGTCTTCTCCCTGCTGGTTGAAATCGCGTTCCGTCTGCATTTGGCCGGGCTGCGCAAAGGCCACGGTCGATGCTTCCAGTTTCTTTTTTCTTTCTTCTTCAGCAACGTAGGCCTCGGATTTCTTCTTCCATTCCTGCGGCGTGAACACGTCCCAGTAAATAGCGTATCTACGTCGCGGCAATTGATAAAAGGGGAGAAAATCGACATCCGAGGTCAATCCCACTCCTGAGGTGCGAAACATCCCGGGTTTGCCGGTCACGGGTTTTAGCCAATTTTCCACCGGCAGCGCCGCAGCGACCAACACAGGTGCCTGTGGTTCCGCGCTTCGGTCCGGACCTCGTCTTCTCTCTTGTTCCTGCCCTAGATCTCCGGCCAGAACCAGCGGGCCCCACATCAAGGCGACACGATTTGGATTGTCGGGCAAGGGTTCCGTTCGGAGTGTTTTCGGCAATACTAACTCCACGCTGTCCCCTTTTTTCCAAGTGCGATCAATCTCGACGTACGAATCCGCCCTTGGAAGATTCGCCAGCGATTTGCCGTTCACCTTCACGCTAAAGCCTGTACCTGCCCAGTAGGGCCGCCGCAGCGCCAACGTAAATTTCTTCGGCGTATCTGAAGTGATTTGGAGCGAAGCGAACTGGCCGTCAGGGAAGTCCGTGCTCATTTTCAGTTTCACATTTGCCGATTGCCAGTTCGCGGTCGACGGAGCATATAAGCTTACCCAAAGCTTGTCTCCGGATTCGTAATAGATTCCGTACGCGTGGAGCGCATGACTCTCCATACCGGAACCAACACAGCAGGTAAAGTCTTCGTACTTGTCTTGGTATTCGTGCTGGACGCCGCGGCCAACCGGCACCATGTAGCAGACGCGGCCGTCGTTTGGATCCTGGGACGCAAGAATGTGGTTGAACAAGGCCCGTTCGTGGAAGTCCGCGTAGCGGATGTCAGGTTCGACGGAGAACAAAGCGCGGGCCATCTTAATCATGTTGTAGACGTCGCAGGTTTCGGCGGTGCGTCCGTCAATCATGTTATCTAGCTTGTCTGGCGGACCGAGATACTCGTTCTTGCCGTGGCCCCCCGTCGCGAAGCTATGGTGCAGCGCAACCTGGTCCCAGAAAAATGTCGCGGCCCTGTAATCTGCTTCATCGCCCGTATAAATGTAGCGCACGAGGGACCCCAGAAGCTTGGGAACTTGGGTGTTGCCGTGTTTGCCGGAAAGTATGTCCTTGCCGGCAGCAAGCGGATCGACAATGGCGCGATGTTGAAATTTGCGGGAAAGCGCCAACCATCGACGATCGCCGGTGTCCGCGTAGAGGTCGGCGGCCACTTCGTTCATGCCACCGAATTCCGTAGCAAGCATCTTCTGAATCTGTTCCTCGTCCAATCTGGCGAGAATACTCTCAGCCCAGCCGGCGAACTTGATTTCTACTTCCAAGGCCTCGCGGTTGCCCGTGTAACGGTAGGCATCGCGTAGCCCGGCAAATATTTTGTGTTCGACGTACCATGGAGACCAAAGCCCATTCAGATCGAAACCCCCTGACCGTATGATGCCTCGGCACAATTCTTCAAAATGGGTCTTTCCATCAACGCCGTCTTTGTCCATGAGGGCACCCAAGTAACCATCGCCCTGCTTTTCTTGAATTTCTTTGAGCTCCTTCACGATGTAGTCGGCGCGTTCCTTGAAGCGCGCGTCATCCGTCGCAGCCCACATGAGGCTCACAGCGGACAGGTAGTGTCCTGCAATGTGACCCGTGAGTTGCCGACCCGGGCCGTCCCATCCACCGTAACCTTTCGCTTTAGGTTCCAAGCCGGCGCGCTGACGTAGGAGAGACAGCATCCTGTCGGGTTCTAGCTCGAGGAGATATTTGGCGTCCAGTTCTTGCGCAACCTTGAGAGGTCCACCCAGCAAACGCACGTCGCTTAGAGGAAGAGGGCGGGCCTTCACAATTCTGTTCTTGGAGATTTGGGCAGGATTCCGCGCTTGCGCGAGAGCACTCACCTGAAAACAAAGACTCATTGCCAGAAGGACAGGAAGTAGTCTTCTCACAGAGGCCTCCACAGCAATTTGAATATATTATACAATATCAATCCTGGCCAAATTTAAGTGCTTGCGTTTGGTCTATTCGTTTTGGAAATGTACCAAGGTCTAGGCAACACTTGCGGTCGAGCTGGCTGCAAGATACTAGAACCTTCTATCGTTCCCGATCGGCACGGAGGCTACAGGTGGGTATCATGCGGAGCTTCTTTCTGACGTGCTCGCAGAGTCGATGGCTGCGCGAGCAGGCACCTCGCTATAGGTTCGTGCGACGGACCGTGTCCCGATTCATGCCCGGGGAAACAGTATCCGATGCTCTCGCCGCCGCTGCTGAGCTTCGCGAACAGTCGATCGGGACGGTCTTCACGCAGCTAGGAGAAAACGTTTCCGATCCCACTGAAGCGGAACAAGTTACCGTCCATTATCTCGATGTGCTGGACCGCATTCGTTCCCAAGGATTGCACACGGAAGTGTCGGTGAAGTTGACTCAGCTTGGTTTGGACCTCGACCCAGAGCTCTGCTACAAGAATCTTGCGAGGGTCATCGAACACGCGGGAACGCGAAGTGTTGTCTGGATTGACATGGAGGCAAGCCACTACGTCGATCCGACGTTGACATTGTATCGTCGCGCCAAGTTGGCATACCCGAATGTTGGCGTCTGTTTGCAGGCATACCTCTTCCGCACAGCTCAAGACTTGGCATCCTTGGTTCCACTCGGAGCTGCGATTCGCCTCGTCAAGGGCGCCTACAACGAGTCACCGGAGGTGGCTTTCCCGCGTAAGAAGGATGTCGATGAGAACTACTTTGCGTTGGCCAAGCAGTTGTTGGGCGACGAAGCGAGAGCCAGGGGTGTGCGCGCGGCAATGGCCACTCATGATCAGAAACTCATTCGCCGCATCACGGAGTTTGCAGCGTCCCGGGGAGTAACTAAGGATTGCTTGGAATTTCAGATGCTGTATGGCATTCAACGGGCCGAACAGCGTCGACTGGCCCAAGAGGGATGGAATTCAATTGTCCTAGTTGCATACGGGAGTTTCTGGTTTCCGTGGTTCATGAGGCGCTTGGCGGAACGTCCCGCCAACGCTGTCTTCGTCATTCGCAACCTGCTAGCGACCTGAGGCCAGCGTTGCAGAAAGGTCAGTCAACTGCGCTCATGATGCACTCCTCCAGCCCATACAGCCAGATCGGACGATAGCGTTCGGCTGCTAACCGAATGCTCTAGCCGTTTCGGGATTTTTGGGAGCAAACTTGGAGCAGCATAAGGATGGCTCGGAACTCTTAAGCGCAACCGGAGCAACGACTTGGATTGAATTTGCGTCCACTTAGAAGGCTGATGCTCTATCCAACTGAGCTACGGGCGCACAGCTAACGACCATGGGTAGTTTAGTGCCTTTGTTGAGCCAATCGCAACGCCCAGGTTGCAAAGCAAACTGCCCAATGTTGGCGGTGAAGTACCGAGCGGACTGAGATCGGTGAATTCAACGTCCTCGCGATGCGCCTGCAAGTACAGTTTCGTGTTCGTGGCTCGCGCTGGAAATGTTATCGAGCACGGCGCGGAAGATGTGCATCCGGTAGTAGACGTAGACGAAATATATCACCGGCATAACGAGCAAGGCTACGCCCAAATTGACGCCATTCGCGCCGTAGCTTGCGGCGCTGGCCAGACCAGCTACGGCCGCGCCCACAAGGAAGTACGGGAACGTCCATTCGTAGCAAGAGGACCATATCTCTCTGAGGGAGCGTCCTTCAGCCAGAGAAACGACGAGCGAGACGAGCCCGGTATTCAGCACCACGTAAACGCAGCCCCCCAGAACCATCATCGCTGCCATTGAATTCAAACCGAGCATCGTGGGTATAGCGTGCGAAGTCCAAAATGCCGCCGCGGTACAAACCGTCAGACATGTCGCGTTAAAAAGCACTTGCACAGGCTTCGGCCGCGTCTGCGTCTTCCAAAGGGATTGGACGAGCGCCCCGCCGAGGCCGATCAATACTGTCTCGCCAAAACTAAATAAGGCGATACCCGCTAGAATGAAAACAAAGTTTGTGGAGATCGTAGTCTTAAAGCCCGGCAGACGAATCTTCATCGCTGAGGCCACCATCGCCAGCCCAAAGAACAGGGCGAAGCGGCTCAGGCTTTCCGGATTCCATCGAGATGCCACGACAGCAAGTATCGCGGCGGCTAGTGTGGCGATCGTCGCGATATACAGTTTGGCTTTAGTGGCCATCGCCTTCTCCCTGCTGCCAACCTGCGTCGCGGCGCTCACTTTTCACCGTCTATCATGACGTTGAGCGCCGTGGATGTCGTTTGGTTCGTTGCGTTACCCCAGACGACGCCTGTGCCCCAGACGACACTGAAGCCATCGCTCG
>DASQYT010000231.1:0-17741 GCA_035639075.1 Candidatus Elarobacter sp. | reverse complement strand
CGCACGCTCCGGATCAGACACTTACACGGCCTCAACTTCCTCCACTGTTGCATCGACCTCGCCGCTCCAGGCCGTTGCGATCTTACCTCTGAGTGATTTTCATGAGATTTCGCGGGCCGCAGGCCCTAAGAGACACTTACGGAAATAGGCGAAATGCGCCGACATAACTCCCTTTAGAATCAACACTTATGGGACGTGTCCGCAAGTGTTGATTTTAAAGCACTTACATAGGTTCTAAGTCCTTTAGATGCAACACTTACAAAAAACATAGAGGGGGTGGGGATCTCTATGGTTAACTGGCCTCGCATCTTCCTCAGTGACCCTTCTGCGCTCCATTTTGAGGTCGGACTTACTCAACCGAGCAGAGTGGAAAACGCGCCGCTAGCCACTAGCGCTGCTACCGCTTCAATATCCGGCGCTAACGGCCTGTCCACGGACAACATGGGCGATTTCGCTCGCACTGTTTCGTGTGCTTTGCGCGCCAGTGTTCCCGTTTGCAATGGCGCAAGCAGATCGATCCCCTGGCAAGCGCACAGCAGCTCGATCGCGATTGTGTGACGCAGATTCTCCAGCATGCGCCCCAATCGCCGCGCCCCGCTCATGCCCATCGACACGTAATCTTCCTGATTGCCGCTCGTGGAAATGGAATCGACCGAGTGAGGCGCTGCCAGTGCTTTGTTCTCGCTGGTCAGCGCCGCCGCGGTCACCTGCGCGATCATGAATCCCGAATTCAGCCCCGGCTCTGGCGTCAGGAACGCCGGCAGCATGCTGGTCAGCGGATTGGTCATTTGCTCGATTCGCCGCTCGACAATCCCTCCGAGCGTCGCGATGGCAATCGCCACTTGATCCGCCGCCATCGCTAGAGGCTGCCCGTGAAAATTTCCGCCGCTGACAATGTCGCCGCTCTTCGCGTCACGCACGAAAACGAGCGGATTGTCCGTCGCGCTGTTCAGCTCCACCGCCGCCATCTCTCTCGCTTGCGCCAGGGAATCGCGCACCGCGCCGTGCACCTGCGGCGTGCATCGCAAACTGTACGCGTCCTGCACGCGCGGATCTTTTTCCGATGCGCGATGCGATTCGCGAATCTGGCTGCCCTCATTCAGATGCGCCAGGTTCCGCGCAGTCGTTGCCGCCCCCGCATACGCGCGCGCATGCATGATGCGCGCATCGAACGCGCCGGGACTTCCGCGCAACGCATCCAGCGAAAGAGCTGCGGCCACATCGGCGGTGTCCACAAGATTGTCCGCTTCACGCAAAGCCAGGCTCAGCAGGGCCAGCATCCCTTGCGTTCCGTTCAGCAGCGAGAGTCCTTCTTTCGCTTCGAGCGCCACCGCACTAATTCCCGCGTGCTTCATGGCTTCGCCGCCCGGCAAAACTTCTCCGCGAAACGTCGCGCGCCCTTCGCCAATCACCACCTGCGCCAGGTGCGCCAGCGGCGCAAGGTCGCCCGAAGCTCCCACCGAACCCTGCGAAGGAATCACCGGGTGCACTTTGGCATTCAGCATTTTGCAAAGCGTCTCCACGACCAATGGCCGCACGCCGCTCAATCCCTTGGCGAGTGCGTTCGCGCGCAGCAGCATCATCGCGCGCGTTTCCGCTTCGCTTAGCGGCGCGCCGACCCCGCAGCCGTGGGATCGCACCAGATTTACCTGTAGTTGCCGCACTTGTTCCGTGGAGATGCGCACCGAAGCGAGTTTCCCGAAGCCGGTATTGATTCCGTATGCCGCTTCTCCCGACGCCACCAGTCGGTCGACCACCGCGCGCGAAGCGTTCATCCCTTCGATCGCCGGAGCTGTCAGTTGGACTTGTTCGCTGCGCAGCGCCACGTCGTAGAGTTGCGGAAACGTGAGATCGTTTCCGCTCAGCGCGACGCTCATGGGTTGCTCCGGTCCGGTTGCGGCGCGACGATGGAGCTGAATACGCTGTAGTATTTTTTGGGCAACATTTTCGGACGGCCGTTGCTCCCGCAAATCACGTGGGTCGTCTCTCCGTTTGCCAGGACTTTTCCGTCCGCGTCGCGAATGACTTCATAGGAAAACTTGACGATCCGGTTCCGCGATTCCAGAATTCGCGTTCGGATGCGCAGCACTTCGTCGTATATTGCCGAATGATGATAACGGCAGTGGACGTCAGCAACTACAATGTGGCAATCGTCTTCTATTTCCATGCGCTTGTATTCGATCCCCAGCGCGCGAATCAGCTCAACGCGGCCGACCTCGAACCAGATCAAATAGTTCGCGTGGTAAACCACGCCCATCTGATCCGTTTCCGCGTAGCGCACGCGCACCATCGCATCGTGAAATTCAATCATTCGCATGCTCTTATTTTTCCGAGTCGCCCTGCCAGACAGGTTTGCGCTTTTCCAGAAACGAGGCGAGGCCTTCCTGAAAATCGGGCGTGCAGCGAATCCGCGCATTTTCCAGGATGGCGCGTTCCAGATCGTGATCAACGCCTGCAGCCGCAGAGGATACCAGAAGGTGTTTGGAGCGCGTGAGGCTGCTGGGGCTTGCCGCGATCAGCAGGTTGGCAAGTTCGTGCGCGCGCTCCATCAAATGCTCCGCCGGAACAATTTCCGATACCAGGCCGAATGCTTTCGCCTCCTCCGCTTCGATAATGCGGCCGGTAAGCAATAGATCGCGCGAGCGCTTATCGCCAATCTGCCGCGTCAAGAAAACAGAAACAATCGCAGGAAGGAAGCCAATCTTTACTTCCGTGTATCCGAATTTTGCCTCCGGCACGGCAAGCGTGAAATCGCACAGTGTCGCGATGCCGCACCCTCCGGCAAAAGCCGCGCCGTTCACCGCTGCAATCAGCGGCCGCGGGAAACTCCAAATTCGGCGAAACAGTTTCGCAATCCGCCGCGAATCTTCCTGATTTTCCGCCGGAGATTGTTTTGCAATGCACGCGAGCATGTCCAAATCCATGCCTGCGCAAAAGGCTTTGCCGTTGCCCGTCACAATGGCCACGCGTGCATGGCTCTTCTCGATTTGGTCGAGCGCCGTTTGAAGTTCCGCCATCATTTGCGTGGAGATGGCATTCCGTTTTTCCGGCCGGTTCAGCGTGAGAGTCGCGAGATTTCCGGCAATTTCGAGAAGGAGCGTCGAATACATGGTTGGACTCCTTTTCAATTCACAAGTGGTGCGTGCGCATACTTCGCGCGAATTTCATTCGTCATTTCGAGCGCCTTGGTCAGCCGCGCCGAATCAATTCCTGGATCTGCGCCCGCCTTTCGCAAGGCGGAAAGAACATCTTCGGTCGCGATGTTCCCGACCAGATTGTCTCCCGCAAACGGGCAGCCGCCAAGCCCCGTCAGCGCGCTATCGAACCGCCGGCACCCTGCTTCGTACGCCGCGAGGATTTTTTCTTCCGAGTTCTCGGGCCGCCCGTGCAGGTGCACGCCTAACTCGATTCCCGCGACGTGATCTTTCACGCTGCCGTACAAATCGCCGACGAGTTGTGGCGAAGCGGTACCCACGGTGTCCGCGAGCGAAACCGTTCGCACGCGAATATCCTTCAGCCATTCCAAAGTGTCGGCAACGATTTCCGGTCCCCACGGCTCGTCGTAAGGATTCCCGAACGCCATCGAAATGTAAATCACCAGGCCGCGGTTTGCCGCTGCAGTTTCTTTCTTCAACCTTTCTACGAGCGCGCGCGATTCATCCCGTGTCATGTTGGCATTCGCGCGCCGGAAATACGCCGAGATCGAGTAGGGGTATCCAATCGTAGTCACGCCAGGAGTAGCGAGCGCGCGCTGCAATCCTTTTTCGTTCACGACAATTCCAATGATGTCAGGAGCCTCTGCGCCAGCGGGAAGGGAAGCATTCAGCTTAGCCATCACGTCTTCGCTGTCCGCCATCTGCTTCACATGTTTTGGCGAAACAAAACTCACCGCATCAATATTTTTGAATCCTGCATGCACAAGTTCCTTCAGGTACTCCGCTTTGTACTCCGTGGGAATCTGTTCCGGCAATCCTTGCCACGCATCCCGCGGACACTCAATCAGCTTGATTTGTTCGGTCATTTTGTCGACGACGCCATGAGATGTGATCGATGAGCAAGAGAGCAAGGGCCACCAGCGTCGTGAGGAGAATTGCGCAGCCCCCGCCGATCAAATATGGAGACTCTATTATCTTTCTCGAATTCCGACGCGAGGTAAAAAAGGACGACCCACGCTGGAACAGTCGCCGCTAGTGTGATCAGGCCTCGTTTCTGCATGTTCGTCAGGTCTGCAGGACTCCGGTTTTGAATTCGCGGAGTTCGGGATTGAGCGCGGCGGCTTCGAGCGCCCAAAGCAGCGCGTCACGCGTGTGGGCGGGATCGATGATGGCGTCGACCCAGAGCCGCGCGGCGGCGTAGCGCGGATCGGTTTGGTGTTCGTAAGTCGCGCGGACGGATTCGACCAATTCTTTCTTTTGCTTCTCATCTACTTGTTTACCTTCGCGCTCGAGTTGTTTCAATTTTATTTCGGCGAGTGTGCTGGCTGCGGCGTCACCGCTCATTACTGCGAATCTTGCCGTGGGCCACGCGAACATGAAGCGCGGATCGTAGGCTTTGCCGCACATGGCGTAATTTCCGGCGCCGAAGCTGCCGCCGCAAATCACCGTGATTTTTGGAACGACGCTGTTGGCGACTGCGTTTACCATTTTTGCGCCGGCGCGGATGATGCCGCTCCACTCGGCGTCTTTGCCGACCATGAAACCGTTTACGTCATGCAAGAAAATCAGCGGGATGCGGTTCTGGTTGCAATCGAGAATAAAGCGCGCGGCTTTTTCCGCGGACTCGGTGTAAATTACGCCGCCAAATTCGATGCGTTTCTGGTCCGAGCCACGCGCCAGCGTCTGCACGTGTTTTTTTTGATTGGCGACGATGCCAACGGCCCAGCCGCCGATGCGCGCGTATCCACAAAGAAGCGTTTCGCCGTACTCCGCGCGATACTCCTCGAATTCGCTGGCGTCCACGACGCGCGCGATGATTTCGCGCATGTCGTATTGCTTTCCGGGGTCGCTCGAAAAGATTCCGTAGATGTCCTCGCCGGAAAAGAGCGGGTCGCGAGATCTTACATGGCTGAACGGGGAAGCGTTTGGCGCCCCCATCTTGTCCACGAGCGCGCGAATCCGCGCGATGCACGTGTCGTCATCCGGCTCGCGAAAATCCACTGTGCCGCTGATTTGCGCGTGCATTTTTGCTCCGCCCAGATCTTCCGCGGAAGTTTTCTGGCCGATGGCCGCTTGGACCAACGCGGGGCCAGCTAAAAATAATCCCGAGCCTTCGGTCATCAAAATGTGATCGCACATCACCGGAAGGTACGCGCCACCCGCCACGCACATTCCCATGATGGCGGTGATTTGCGGAATCCCCATAGCGGACATGACCGCGTTGTTGCGGAAGACGCGTCCAAAATCATCGGTGTCCGGAAAAACGTCTTCCTGGAGCGGCAAGAAGACCCCCGCCGAATCGACGAGATAAATCGTGGGGATTCTGTTTTCGATAGCGATATTTTGCGCGCGAATCACTTTCTTCGCGGTCACGGGAAAAAACGCGCCGGCCTTTACGGTCGCGTCGTTGGCGATCAACATAAAGGTGCGGCCGCATACCTTCGCCAATCCGGTTACGGTTCCCGCCGAAGGCGCGCCGCCCCACTCCTCGTACATTTCGTAAGCAGCGTAAATTCCCAGCTCAAAAAATTGCGAGCCAGGATCGATCAGCTTGGCGATGCGTTCGCGCGCGGTCAGCCGGCCCTTTTTGTGCTGCGATTCGATGGCCTTCGCGCCGCCACCCTGGCGGATTTGTTCTTCCTCGTTCTTGATTTTCGTCAATAAATCAACGATGCGCCGAGTGTTCTTTTCAAATTCAGGTGATTTGAGATTGGCGGTGGTTTTCAGGACCGAAGCAGACACGCGTGGACCTCGCGAAGCAACAAGCTCTCAAAAATGAAGCGAATTACAAAGCGCAAAGAACCAGTGAGACAGTATACGAGGTTTACTGGCTGTTGTGCGAACCGCGTCACGTTTCTCGCGTTCGTTGAAAAATGTAAAGTGTTTTGCACTGATTCTGAAGCAGGGTAAGCTAACAGCGGGGATTTTGAGGACACCCGCGAGTGCTGTCCGCTGGCTGAACGGTAAATTGTGCCAATTTGAAAGGACACGTTGATGAGGCATCACTACGAGATTGTTTTCACGTTTGGCGGGACCGCGTTTTTACTGCTTGCAGGTTTGGTTGGCGCGCAAACAGCTGCGTCTTCCCAGAAAGCTCCTGCAAAATCGACGGCGCAGGTGCCCGCGAAGCCAGCAGCGGTCAAGTCCGCGCCGCTCGAAGTCCCGCAATTGAAATTTGAAAAGTACAAACTGAAGAACGGGCTGGAAGTAATTCTTTCCGAGGATCACCGGCTGCCGATGGTGGCGGTGAATCTGTGGTACCACGTCGGGCCAGCAAACGAACTTCCGGGGCGCACCGGTTTCGCGCATCTGTTCGAACACATGATGTTCGAAGGATCGCGGCACGTGCCGGGCAGTTCGCATTTTCATTACCTGGAAGCCGCGGGCGCTTCGGATATCAACGGCACGACGGATTTTGACCGCACGAATTATTTCGAGACGCTGCCCTCGAATCAACTGGAACTCGCGGTGTGGCTGGAGTCCGACCGCATGGGTTATTTGCCGGACAAGCTGGACCAGGCAAATCTCTCGAATCAGCAGGACGTGGTGCGCAACGAGCGGCGGCAAAGCGTGGAAAATGCTCCGTACGGCGTGGTGGAGGAAGGGCTGTTTCACCAACTCTTTCCGAAAGAGCATCCTTACTATGGCGAAGTGATTGGCTCGCACCAGGACATTCAATCCGCGAAGCTGGAAGACGTGCGGAATTTTTTCAAACTGTATTACGCGCCGAACAATGCGAGCCTGGCGATCGTGGGGGATTTTGACCCGCAGAAGGCGCGCGAGCTGGTGCAGAAATATTTTGGGCCGTTGAAGCGTGGCGAGGAGGTTCCGAAAATAAAAGCACACACGCCGCCGATCAGTTCCGAGCGCCGAGCGGTGATTCAAGACAATGTACAGCTCGCGCGCGTATATATGGCGTGGCTGACATCACCAATTTTCAAGCCGGGCGACGCGGAGGCAGACCTAGCGGCAACAATCCTCGGGGGTGGGAAGTCCAGTCGGTTGTACAAAAAACTAGTGTACGAAAAGCAGATCGCGCAAGACGTGTCCGTGAATCAGCAGTCGCTAATTCTTGGTTCCGTGTTTGAGGTGCAGGTGACCGCTAAGGCAGGGGTGAAGCTGGAGGACCTCGAGAAGGCCATCAACACGGAGCTGGATGCGTTTCGCAAGGATGGGCCGACGGCTCAAGAGCTCATACGTGCGCGCAATGTGATCGAATCGAGAATCATTGCGGGGCTCGAGACGCTGGGCGGATTTGGCGGAGTCGCCGACCGCTTGAACAGCTACAACCATTATCTGGGCACACCGGATTTTCTTGGAGCGGACATTGCGCGCTACGAAAATTCCACAACCGAATCGATTCAGGCGTTCGCGCAAGGACAGCTCAATGAGAATCAGCGCGCGATCGTTTACGGCATGCCGGGAAAGCAGGATTTAGGCGCGGAAGTGGCGACTCCGAAAGCGCCGGAAAAGGATCCATCGAAGAATAATGGCGAGCCGGTGAACGCTGATGCGGAGTGGCGAAAAGAGCCGCCGAAGCCCGGTTCCGCCAGCGCCCTGCACTTGCCGGTGCCGGAGAGATTCAAGCTGTCAAATGGATTGACCGTCCTCTACAGCGAAAGGCCGGGACTCCCGCTGGTTGCGGCGGACCTGGTTTTGCACGCGGGAAGCGGTGTGAATCCGGTGGACCGTCCGGGGCTGGCGAGCATGACGGCGCGGATGCTGCAGCAGGGAACGATGACACGTTCCGCACTGCAAATTGCCGATCGTGCCGCGGACTTGGGCGCGACACTCAATTCTGGATCGGGGACGGACACGACGGGAATCTCCACGCGCTCGCTTACACGAAATTTTCCGGAGGCGCTGGAATTGTTGGCGGACGTGGCGCTGCATCCGAGTTTTCCGAAGGAAGAATTGGAACGGGTACGCTCGGAGCGGCTGACGAGTATTGTGCAGGAGAAAGACGAGCCGTTTTCCCTGGCGATGCGTGTGCTAGCGTCGGCGCTCTACGGGCCGAAGCACACGTACGGGTATCCGGACAGCGGGACGACGGAATCGATCAAGGCGATTTCGCGCGAGGACCTGGAAAAATTCTGGAAGCAGAATTATTTTCCGGACGATGCGGCGCTGGTGGTGACGGGAAACATCAAACTGGCGGCACTGAAGCCGCTGCTGGAAAAACAGTTTGGCGCGTGGAAGGCAGGGAGGCCCGCCCAGCCGCCGCTGAGCACGCCGGAGACGACGGACGCGAAGCTGATTCTGGTGGACCGTCCGGGAGCGCCGCAAACCACGCTGGTGTGTTTCTCGATGGGGCTGGCGCGGTCAACGCCGGATTATGTTCCCGTGGAGGTGATGAATACGGACCTCGGCGGGCTGTTCTCCAGCCGCATCAACATGAACCTGCGCGAGGCGCACGGGTACACGTACGGAGCCGGATCGTTCTTCCGGTATCACCGGTCGCCGGGACCGTTCATCGTGTTTTCCGATGTGCGGACTGACGTGACCGCTCCGGCGACAACGGAAGTGTTCAACGAACTGAAACGGATGCGCGATACGCAGCTGACGCCGGCGGAACTGGTCCTTTCCAAGGATTCCATCGCGCGTTCGCTGCCGGGGCGGTTTGAGCGCGGAACGGAGGCGGCGGCGACTTTTGCCGAGCTTTTCACTTATGATTTGCCGCTGGATTATTTTTCGATGCTGCCGGAGCGCATCAATGCGGTGACGGTCGAACAAGCCCAAGGCGTGGCGAAGAAATATATTCAGCCAGACAAGATGATCGTGCTGGCGGTGGGCGACCGCGCAAAGATCGAAGAGGACATGAAGAAGCTGAATCTGGGGAAGGTCGAGATTCGGGAAACCGATGGGAAGCTTGTGAAGTAGCACCGCCGATTTTAGGCTAGCGAACCTAGATGTGACGTAGACTGGCCATCATGCCAGTGATCGAGCTATCTACGGTGATTTCTGCTCCACGAGAACGCGTGTTCGACCTTGCCCGAAGCATCGACGCACATCAACACTCGACAGAAGGGACCAGCGAGAGGGCAATCGCTGGTGTGACCCAGGGACTCATCGGCCTCAATGACGAAGTGACGTGGGAAGCGCGGCATCTGGGCCCAAGACAACTACTGACCGTTCGAGTGACTGAATTCAATGGTCCGAAACATTTTCAGGACATTATGGTCGCGGGCGCATTCAAAACCATGAAACACGATCACGTGTTCTTGGAACATCCAACGGGTACGCAGATGAATGATCGTTTTGAGTTTCAGTCGCCAATAGGGATTCTCGGCAAAATTGTAGATCGATTATTCCTGCGTGCCTTACATGGAGCGATTCCTGGTTCACCGCAATGGCATTTTGAAGAAGTTGGCTGAATCGAAGGAATGGAGCCGTTATCTAGTGCATGCATAATGCATGTTCCGAATGGACTGCTCCCTAGACAATTGCAGATTGACGAGTCCCACTCCCGCAACTATGATTTGAGTCTCGGCCTACTTCCCGCCAGGGAAGGACGGCCAATTCAGCTACGGAGGCGCCTGTGCGAACCATTAGCAAAGTTCTCGCGGGTGGGTGTGTCTCCGCGGCTGGCAAGAACTGACCGCAGCATCCCTCCCGCAATTCCAATCCATCAGAACAACGTTGTTTTGATTTGGCTCTAACGGCGGCCGTGTGTTGGCGATGGCTGCGGGAGGATTTATCCGTGTCTACTGCTGGATCACTTATGGGTTGGGGATGGAATTCATACTTTGAAGCGTTTTGGCATGGCGAAGACTGGAAAAATGCCGTACCGGCGCGCGTGATTGCGCAGCAACGGAAATTTTGGCGCGTCGCGGGAGACTTCGGCGAGAGCTGGGCGGAAGCCAGCGGGAAGCTGCGGCTTGCCGCGGATGAAGGCGCGGACTGGCCGGCAGTCGGTGATTGGGTGGCGGCGGAGCTACATGACCCGAGCTTGACCGCGGTGATACAGGAGGTTTTGCCGAGACGGAGCAAGTTTGTGCGCAAGTGCCCGGGGAAGAGAATAGAAGAGCAGGTGATCGCTGCGAATGTGGACACAGCGCTGCTGGTTTCCGCGCTGGACAGCGATTTCAATCCGCGGCGGGTCGAGCGGTACCTCGCGCAATGCTGGGAGTCCGGAGCCAGGCCGGTCATTGTGCTGAACAAAGCGGACGCTTACGAGGACGCACGCGAGAAAGCAGCGGAGATGGAGCGTGTTGCGGTGGGTACGGCGGTGTGTGTCGTGAGCGCGATCACTGGTGATGGCTTTGGTGAACTGGAGGAATATCTCAGACCAGGGCACACGTTGGTGCTGCTGGGGTCATCCGGAGTAGGGAAGTCAACGATCGCGAACCGTCTCCTGGGGCATGCGGTCCAGGAAGTGCAGCCGGTTCGCGAGAGCGATAGCCGGGGACGGCACACCACGACCACAAGAGAATTATTCGTGTTACCCAGAGGCGCGTTGTTGATGGACACACCGGGCTTGCGCGAAATGCGATTGTGGGACGCGGAAGATGGTGTCTCCCAAGTTTTTGCAGACATTGATGCGTTGGCGAGGCAGTGCCGATTCGGTGATTGCCGTCATGACGGGGAGCCGGGATGCGCGGTGCAGGCGGCGTTGGAAGCGGGAACGCTCGATCCGGCGCGGCTGGAAAACCGGCGGAAGCTGTTGCGCGAGCAGGAATTTCTGCGGAGGAAAGTCGATCCCGAAGCACGGCAGGACTGGAAAACTGAGATGAGGACTCTGCACCGGGAGGTGAAACGCATGTATGCGAACAGAAGGAGAGAGCGGGAGGAGTAAATGCACAAGAACAGCGCACGCCGCCTGTGGCACGCGCGACAGACAGGAGTCCAACAGGCGCTACTGTTTCTTTCGGGCTGTGGCCAGGTTCACGCCTGGCGGATGGGCAATCGTGAACGCGAAAATGGCAAAATTCTGGGTTGGAAGCATTAGAGCATACTCGCCGGGCGGGAGGTCTTCGCGCGGACGCAAGAGCCAACACGCATTCTCCGGTTGTGAGACTTCTGTCAGAACCACATCCAACTGATTGGCCTCGGCGATCTTGGCGCCCAAGACGGGTATCCTGCCCGCATTGAGCTCGCGCAAATCCTTTTTGGGATGAAGCTGCACAAGCACCGGGCCGCGCGGGAAGGACGGGAGCTTACAAACGGAAAGGACAGGCCTGCGAGTTTCGATCTGAAGCTCTGCGTGCTGTCCTGAATATTCAGCGATAGCCACGGCTGGGATTACTCCGTAGGTGAGCGATTGCGCCAAGCCCCGTTTGGCACGAATCTTAGTTGGGAGTTCCTGGGAAAGAGCTTCCCATCCGGAATTCTCGACGAGAACACCGACACCATCGGTAGGGTATTCCTCCGGAAAGTTTGCGGGAGTGGAAGAAGCCGCACTTTGCTTGTCTTGAGCCGGAGGTTGCTGCGCGAAAGGAAGCAAAGAAAATAGAATCGATGCAGCCGCGTAACGGAACCAAGGAAGCATAGAAACCTCCGATACTGCGGCATGGTAGCCCAGGAACTACTTATGTCATACTCAATTTAGTACTAAGCGACGCGTTTGTGGATGAAGTCCACGATGTCTTGTGTAGAAGTTCCAGGGAGGAAGATTTCGGCAATGCCGGATTGCTTCAGGGCGGGGATGTCGGCTTCGGGGATGATGCCTCCGACAAGAACGGTGACATCGTTCATGCCTTTTTCGTGGAGAAGCTTCATCAGTTGCGGGCAGATGGTGTTGTGCGCGCCAGAGAGGATGGAGAGGCCGATCACGTCGACGTCTTCCTGGACGGCGGCGGAGGCGATCATTTCGGGGGTCTGACGGAGGCCGGTGTAGACGACTTCCATTCCGGCGTCGCGCAAGGCGCGGGCGATTATTTTGGCGCCGCGGTCGTGGCCGTCCAGGCCGGGCTTGGCGATTAAGACTCGAATTTTCTTTTCCGTCATAGGTCAGGTGATGGCGACTTCTTCGTAGGTGCCGAAGACGTCGCGGAGGGCGTCGCAAATCTCACCAAGAGTGGCGTAGGATTTTACGGCGTCGTAAAGGAAAGGCATGAGGTTGTCTTTGCCCTTGGCGCCCGCGCGCAGGGCATTGAGGCGGCGGTCGACTTCGGCTTGAGAGCGGTCGGCACGTAGTTTTTTCAAGCGAGCGGCTTGTCGGTGGGCAACCGTTTCATCAATGTGCAGAATGTCGAGAGGCTTTTCTTCGGCAACGAAATCATTCACGCCGACGATGATTTTTTTCTTTTTATCCACGGCCACCTGGTAGCGGTAGGAGGCTTCGGCGATTTCGCGCTGCGGATAGCTGCGCTCGATGGCGGTGACCATGCCGCCCATGGCGTCGATGCGATCGATATACTCCCACGCGCCGCGCTCGACTTCCTTGGTGAGCGTTTCCACGAAGTAGGAGCCGCCGAGGGGATCGACAGTATTGGTGACGCCGGTTTCGTGGGCGATGATTTGCTGCGTGCGAAGGGCAATCGTGGCGGCAAATTCCGTGGGCAACGCCCATGCTTCGTCGAGCGAATTGGTGTGAAGAGATTGTGTACCGCCGAGGACGGCAGCAAGGGCCTGAATCGCAGTGCGCACGACGTTGTTATAGGGCTGCTGCGCGGTCAGAGAGCAGCCGGCGGTTTGCGTGTGAAAACGCAAAGCCCAAGCGCGCGGGTTCTTGGATTTGTAGCGCTCGACCATGGCTTTGTGCCAGATGCGGCGCGCGGCGCGGTACTTGGCGATCTCTTCGAAGAAATCGTTGTGCGCGTTAAAGAAAAACGAAAGCTGCGGAACAAACTGGTCCACGTCGAGGCCGCGACGCATTCCCCATTCGACGTATTCGAGTCCGTCGCGCAGAGTGAAGGCGAGTTCCTGAATAGCGGTCGAGCCGGCCTCGCGGATGTGATACCCGCTGATCGAAATGGTGTTGAATTTGGGCGTGTTCTTGACGCCGAATTCGAACGTGTCAATCACCAGGCGCATCGAGGGTTCCGGCGGATAGATGTATTCCTTCTGCGCGATGTACTCTTTCAAGATGTCGTTCTGAAGCGTGCCGGAGATTTTCTTCCAGTCCGCGCCTTGCTTTTCCGCGACGGCAAGATACATCGCCCAGATGACCGCGGCAGGAGAATTGATGGTCATCGACGTTGTGACGTTGGCGAGAGGAATCTTGTCGAAGAGCACTTCCATGTCCGCAAGCGAACTGATGGCCACGCCACACTTGCCGACTTCTCCTTCGGAGAGCGCGTGATCCGAGTCGTAGCCCATCAACGTGGGCAAGTCGAAGGCGGTGGAGAGCCCCGTCTGGCCCTGCGCGAGTAGATAGCGGAAGCGCTGGTTGGTGTCTTCGGCGGTGCCAAAACCCGCAAACTGCCGCATGGTCCAAAGGCGGCTGCGGTGCATGGTGGAATGAATGCCGCGGGTGTAAGGAGGCTCGCCAGGGAAACCGAGGTCGCGGTCCGGATCCCAATTGGGCAGGTCCGTTTTGGTGTACAGCCTGCGAATCGGATGCCCGGAAATCGTGGTGAATTCGGATTGTCGTTCGGGGTTTTTCTCCAGGGTGGGCTGAAGAGTGTTTTTCTCCCAGGCTTGCTCTTTGGCGGAAGCCTCGCGGTGCGCAGAAGAAGCCTCTGACGGCGGCACGGTTTGTGTGGACCCTTTGCGCTGTTCGCTCATGCGCATCGCTCCCGAGGACGGCGTCAGGCAACGATACAAATTGCCTGAGAATTCCATGCTATGCGAAAGGTACGGAAGGGGCAAGTGCGGCGCGGATGTGACTAGAAAGAATGCAAACGTCGAAATGCGTCGCGGAAAAAGGGAAGAGCCGGTCAGAGCAGAGTATTGTTGTCAGACCGGCTTTTCTCAGAGGCCGAGCATTCTTACTTGGCGCTGAACTCCTTGGCGGTCATCTCTTTGTGGCCCACGGACTGCGGATGCCCGACGGTTCCATTTGGAGCTTTAGCGTTGTCGGGCAACCAGAGGTGAAAGATGATGCCGTCGGTTTGCGCGGCGGTTTCTGCAATTTTCTTGGCTTCCTCGGGCGAACGGTCCAAGACCTGCACTCGGCCAGTGGCAATTTCGACGGCGTGGTCGTGGTAGAACTTGTTCCAGGTTTCGAGCGAAACATTGGAACGTGAGACGTTCTTGGCAACGAAATATTCGACCTGTTTGAGGAGCGCGTTGGGTTCCGTGGATTCGTAGATCAGGCATTCGAGCACGTCACTCGACACTGGTTTGCAGTAATGATGGTAGGGGCCCATGACTTTGCCATCCATCTTGTGGGGAGCCAGCACATGGATGTCGTGGCCGTCGGCGGGAGTCCGCGGTTTTTCCTGCGGCGGAGCGCTCCACGACCCCAGGACAAGTGCACCGGAAATCAGCAGCGTGGAAAAGAAAGCATACTTGTAACTCACAGTTTCGTTCATAGCTTCGCCTCCTGAAGCATCGTGCCGCGGTTCATGGGGAACTTTCGAGAAGGAAAGACGGGCCGTGCGGGAACCCTACGCTCCCTCTTGTTGCTTGTCAAGCGAACATCACCGTGGTCACCGTGGTGGGTGTCCTAATTTCGATCAAATTAGGACACTACCTCACCGTGTGACGGAGACCGTTCGGATTCGAGGGCTTAGAAAAAGGAAGCTCGGCCAGGGAAGTTGCCTCGGGCCGAGCA
This sequence comes from Candidatus Elarobacter sp., assembly GCA_035639075.1. Lineage (GTDB taxonomy): Bacteria > Acidobacteriota > Terriglobia > Acidiferrales > UBA7541 > Acidiferrum. Next base: position 2,927 of record DASQYT010000231.1, on the reverse strand, counting down.
GAAAGATCTCTTGAGCAGATTATTCTTGAGGAGATTATTTTTGTCCGGAGTTGAAAAAGAGTCTGTCCGTACCAACGACTTGACCGTGTAACGTGCCGGGAATGAGCGTCTCGCGTTCGGCCTCTCCAGACTTGGCATCGGCGATGGTGACGCGATTGACTTCGAGCGTGCGCCCGACGGCGCGCTCGTAATTGGCCTTGGCTTCGGCGAGGTTGGCGAGAGCGCGAAGTTCCGTGCCTTGCGCGTTGATGAGGTCGCGTTGCGTCTGAATGACGAGGTAAACGGTGGAAGCACCGAGCTGATATTTTTTCTGTTCGGCGTCAAAAGTCTGCTGCTGGAGTTCGCGCGCCTTGCTGGCGGCGTCGACCTGAGCGCGGTCCTGCGTGAGGGCGATGTAGGTGTTGCGGACGTCGAGCATTGCGGCGTTCTTCAGTTGCTGCAACTGCGCTTCGAGGTAACGCTGTGTGAGAATGGCGCGCTGATTGTCCGCCTGCGCCGAGCGGTTGCGGATGGGGATCTGCACGTTTAAAGACACCTGGTAATCCGGGAAATTGTTATGAAACGCCGAACTCAAAGCGTCGCCGAAGCCGGCCGACGCGATGCCGTTTGGCGTGAATTGCGTCGCGGGAAGAAAGTCGCCGGGAACCGGATTCCCGTTGGCATCCACGACAGGGGCTCCTGCCACTGTAGCAGTAGTGAATTTCGCCTGGTTGCCGGCGAGTCCGACCGAACTGTATTGCGCGGTCAGTGTGGCCGTCGGCAGCAACGCGTTGCGCGTCGCTTTGACGTCGATGCCGCTGTTCAAAAGGTTGAGCGCCCCTTCCTGCAATTCCGGCCGCTTTGCAAATGCTTCTTTAACGGCTTCCTCAAACGTCGGGGCTTCGATGGCTTCCGGGCGCGAGGGCAAATCCGTGGGGATGACTTCCACGTTCACGAAATTAGGCGCTAAGGGATTCTTGCTGATAGCGTTCTTCAGCGCCTGTTGATCCTGTAGCTGCAAGGTCTGCGCCACAATCAGGTTCTGGCGGTTCGTGGCGAGCTCGGATTCAGCGCGGGTGACGTCGAGCGGCGCCATCGTTCCGATTTCGAGTTGCTTTTTGTTGTCGTTGTAGAGCTTTTCGGCCACGGTCACAGCTTGCTGCTGAACCTTGACGTTTTCCCTAGCGAAGACCAGTTCCCAATACGCAGCGATGGTGTTCGTGACAGTGGTGATCGCTTGTTGGGTGAAGGCCCAGTCGGCGATCTTGCGGTTGTTCTTGGCGATGCGGATGTTGCGCGTTCCGACGGAACGGCCGAAGCCATTCAGCAACTGTTGCTGGAGCCCGGCAAAAATCGTCGTTTGCACGGAAGGGTTGAAAAGGTTGGCGCTCAAGGACGCCGAATTCCGTGTGTTATCCCACGCGGTGAAGAAGGTGGTTCCCGTTGCGAATCCTTGGGCGTATTGAACATTGAAAATGGAAGTGTGGGTGGCCAGAGCTGCAAGCGAGGAAATGCCCGTGCCCGTACCGGAAGTCAGCGGGTTATTGATAGGGGACTTGCGGTCATCGAGGGTGAGGACAGTGGTGACAACGGGATCGAAGTTCAGCAGCGGATTATTCGCTGAGGATCCGCCGAACACAGCGCCGGGTGTCGTGCCGCCAAAACCTCCCGCCTTTGCTTTGAGGACGCCGGTGTCCGCGAACCACGGGTTATACCGCTGCACCACGATGTCCATGCTGTTTTCGAGGGTCAGTTCCACGGCCTCTTGCATGCTCAACTCCAGCTTGCCGTCATGTATGAGCTGGTCAATGCGCGGAGAATTGGTGAGCACGGGATTCGCGATCTTGATCGGGCTGTAAGGAGCAAACAGGTTGGGAAATGGCTTGGGCGCGCGCGTGTAGTTGTACTTCGCGGAGCCAAGCGAAACCGGCTCGATGAGCGTGGCCGGTTTAGCTGGCGCTGCAGGCGGATTTTGCGGCGCGTCCTGCGCGAAGGCCGGTGAAACGGGTCCCACCACGAGCGTTGCGGTCAGTATGGCGGCCAACAGCGGTCGAGCATACAGCGTCTTCATAGTGCTCCTTACCCTCAAGATTCATCCCCCAAGGGGCTTCATTTATTGGTACTCAACTCTGTAAAACGTTCGCAGAATGGAATTTGTTTCAAGCAGCAGACCGTTTTGAGGTCACGACCGGAATCTGACTGTGTCGCGGCCAAGCCATCGGAAATGGGTCAGAAGCCACCTAAGGCTGCGCCACGCGGACCGGCCGAAGGAAGGAGTCTAACAGGGGCTCTCTTCCTTGACAACGCGAGAGGCGGCGGCTAATCTCCTGACATTTCGACGGTTAGGAGCCGGTGGCGGCGAGATGGGCCAAATGCTGAAACGCGAAGAACTGCTGAAGATGTTCGAGGCGGCGGGCGCCATCCGTCATGGCCACTTTGAGTTGTCCAGCGGGCTGCACAGCGGCACATATGTCCAGTGCGCGCTGGTCCTGCAATATCCGCGCTTTGCCGAGAAGCTGGGGCAGGCGCTGGCGGCGCTTTTTTCGGACGCCAGAATTGATGCGGTAGTTTCGCCGGCGATGGGCGGACTCATTATTGGCCAGGAAGTCGCGCGAGCGCTGCCGGAGCCGAAACATTCGTCCGGTGGTGGAACGCCCGCGCTCTTTGTGGAGCGCGACGCCAGCGGCATGATGGCTCTGCGGCGAGGATTCTCGCTTGCGCCCGACCAGCACGTGCTGGTTGTCGAAGACGTTTGGACGACCGGCGGCTCGACGCAGGAGGCCATTCGCGTCGTGGAAGAGGCGGGGGCGCGCGTGGTTGCCGCGGGTGCGCTGATCGACCGCAGCGGCGGAAAAATTGACTTCGAAGTGGAAACGCAGTCGCTGATTCAATTGCCGATAGCCAGCTACGAGGAAGAAGATTGCCCGCTGTGCCGCGAAGGCAGCGTC
>DASQYT010000230.1:0-7762 GCA_035639075.1 Candidatus Elarobacter sp. | reverse complement strand
GTATTCTCGTTCGGGCAACGTCATTTCAGGTTGGAGGTACCGTGATTGAGATTCACCCGAAAGAAATTAGGGGGTCTTGGGACCAAGGATTTGTGCTCGACGTACACACGATTTCAAGTACCATGATTGGGTACAACGAATTCGGACATCCCGAATTCGACACTGTTCGATCACCCTTGGGCGAACTCGTGTACCGCTTGAAATATAGAGGAGACAAAGGCGCGATACCTTCCATTGTGGAGCCGATTGCAGGGTTCATGAAGACTTCCGATATCAAACCTGATGTGGTCGTTCCGATGCCACCATCAAATTTGCAACGTACTTTCCAACCGGTTATTGAGGTTGGCACCGAGTTGGCCAAGGTCTTGGAATCACCTTTAACGCAACGTCCCTTACGAAATCAAAGTCCACGCCACAAATGAAGGACGTGGGCGATTTTGCGGCGCGAGTCGCCGCTTTGGAAGCTGCCTTCGTGAGTGACCGAGGTCTCGAAGGCAGATCCGTACTGTTACTGGACGATCTTTTGCAATCCGGCGCAACTATGAACGTCGCAGCTCGGACTTTGAAACGCCAAGGGTTGGTCAAGTCAGTTTATGCCCTTGCACTGACTCGTACGAGGAACTGAAACATGCATTCCGTCTTTGTGGCTGGTTCACGTGCATTGTCGAAGCTAAATGCACAGGTGAAAGAGCGCCTCGACAACATCCTGAGAAAAGAGTTCACCGTGTTAGTGGGCGATGCAAACGGCGCCGATAAGGCTGTGCAACGCTACCTCGCCGAACGTGGCTACGGACAAGTATTTGTTTATTGCATGGAAATCTGTCGCAACAATGTGGGCAATTGGCCTATCCGCTCGCATTCCGCCGATCCGGCCGTCAAGCGAGATCGGCACTATTACGGAATCAAAGATCGGGCTATGGCGAAAGATGCTAGTTGCGGATTCATGCTCTGGGACGGAATCAGCAAGGGAACTCTCACAAACGTGATAAATCTCCTTGATTACAACAAAAAGGTATTGCTTTTCAGTGCTCCAAAGAAGCAATTCTTCACCTTGCGTACGGCGGGAGACCTTGACCACACCTTACGAGCGAGCGGAATTAGGGATGTAGCGGCAGTCTTGGCTTCTCTGGAAAGCGAACATGTAACGACAGAGCATTTACGTTTTACTGGACTCAATCCATAAGCCCATAGCGTTCACAAGAACCGTGGCGCGTCCCGATGGAAGTTTTTGAGTGGAAGGACATTTCCAAAAGCACTCAGTCAGGACCGCATTCGGTGCTTCCTGGCTGAGATTGCGTTTGGCCGTCGCCACCGGCATGATTGGACTTTTTGCTCTTTTCCTCGTTCAACTTCCTGAGAATTTCCCCCGTCGTGTTTCCTTCTCTGTGTTTGTCTGGGTACTGCCGGATGTAGTCGAAGACGTCTTCTTCCCGAACCTCAACGATCTGTCCGCCGTGTAGGTCTGTGATGTTGAAAGGTTCGTTTTCGAGGAGTCCCGTAATCCTGCTCTGCTTCCAACTTGTGAGCGGTTTTTCGGATGTGTGACAACTACAGGATTTAGCGGATTGTAGGATGCGACTCACGAGGGAGTATGACACAGTGCTAGTAAGAGATTTCCGAAGAATCCTCGATTTCGGGCAGGTCTTCGACAATATGCCAAGCGGTCTTCGCAACACTTGTTTTTTGTCCCTCCGTCATATAAAAAGCAACTATGAAGGCCAGTTACCGTGTTGGAACGCTGATCGTATTGGTAGCCGTCTTTCTGCCGACAAATGCGCTTTATCTTCAGGCCCAGGCGAACTCCCCGTACACGGACACGACGGCGGACTTTCAGCGCTTTCTACAAGATATTCTTGACGCAATTAAGAAGGGCGACAAACAGCAAGTTGAATCTCTTCTGAAGAGCACCGAAGTTCCCCACTGCGATGCTTGGCTGCACCAGATGTACAAATCAGACTCAGCGGACAGTTGGATGAGCTTGTGTGATTCCAAAACCCTCCGTTCACAAGAAAAATCCATGAAAGAACTCTTTGCCCGATTCGCAAAAGAAGGCGGCGAGTTTTCCACTCGCAAAGTGAACGACAATCCGCAGGGTGGTGAAGGTGGACTTGAATCGGGAATGGTTCACGGCGGAAAAGAACCTCTAGAAGTGTATTTCGCATCGTGGAAGTCTCCAAACCAATCGAAAGAGGCCAAGGGTGAGCCGATCGGCTATTTCTATTTTCTTGACGGAGGATTTCGCTGGGACAGCCTCATCTCGTTTCCAAAAATCAAAATCAGTAATGCAAAAATCGTTCCCGCAAAACTCATCAAGAAAGTGGAACCTGTTTACCCTGCAGATGTAGCTGCTCAACACATCTTCGGGACTGTGCGCGTGTACTACGTGATCGGCGGCGATGGGGCGGTCTACAACGCCCATGCACTTTCCGGCGAGGGGCTATCCGAGGACCCCTCCCTTCGAAAAGCTGCAGAGGATGCGGTCCTTCAATGGCGATATCAACCAGCGACAATGGACGGCAAGCCAATTCAAACAAATGCCGTCACGGTTGACCTTACGTTCTCTCCGAAGAGCTGAGGGTCGGATCGCGAATCGGCTCAATTCGGCAGCACTTAACGGCGTTTTCGTCTGCCCAGAGCCTACCTGCTCCGTCTTGCGTGCTGATATTCGCAGGCTAAAGAAGGATTGAAACTACCATTTACCCGGTAGCCCGAGTAGCCCAATTAAGGCCTCTGCGCGAAACCTAAGTGATTGCAATACCACGTCTTAGGTTTTAATTTACATCGTTCGCAACGAGGAGGCCGAGGGTTCGAATTCCTTCTCATCCACCATTATTCCTTGACTTACATCTCCTTTTGTAACCACTTGTCTGATTGGCTTATAATTTGAACCTCGCCGTGAACGCCACCAATTCACACAGCACTTGTCTTGGGGTCGCATGGGCCCACCCTCTCGTTCGCGATTGGTTCGTCGGCCGGTTCGGCACGCCAACGGAGCCGCAAGAGCAAGGTTGGCCGCATATTCTTGCTGGCAGGACTACGCTTATCTCTGCCCCCACGGGTTCCGGGAAAACTCTGGCAGCATTCCTAGCTTGCATCGATGGCTTGGTGCGCAAAGCGCTGCACGGCGAGCTAGTGAATCGCACGGAAGTTCTGTACGTTTCTCCCCTCAAGGCGCTCGGCAACGACATTCGCACCAACTTGGAGATTCCCCTTGGTGAAATCAGGGCGCTGGCTGGAAATCGCGGGGTCCTCATGCCGGAAATCCGCACGGCGGTGCGCACGGGGGATACGCCGATGCACGAGCGCCGCGCCATGCTGGCTCGCCCCCCGCATATTCTGGTCACTACGCCCGAATCTCTCTACATCCTGCTGACTGCCGAGAAAAGCTGCGAAATCCTACGCGACGTTAAGACGGTTATCGTCGACGAAATCCACGCCGTTGCCGACGACAAGCGCGGCGCGCACCTGGCGCTTTCCTTGGAGCGTTTAGAATTTCTGACCGGCAGCCGCCCTGTGCGCATCGGTCTTTCCGCTACTCAGAAGCCCATCGAAGTTGTGGCGCGCTTCTTGTCTGGCGCCGATCGTCCCGACCCGCAGATCGTGCAGATAGGTCTCCGGCGAGAGATGGACCTGGCCATCGAGGTGCCCCGCAGCGAGCTCGGACCCATTACTACAAACGAGATGTGGGACGAAATCTACAACCGCATCGCTCAACTGGCAACCCAGCATCGCTCCACGCTGGTCTTTGTGAACACACGTCGCCTGGCGGAACGCGTGGCGCTTCATTTGGGAGAGCGTCTGGGAAAAGAGGCCGTAGCCACGCACCACGGAAGCCTGTCGCGCAGGCTGCGGCTGGCAGCGGAAAAGAAACTGAAGGCAGGGGAAGTGCGCGCCCTGGTTGCCACTGCGTCCCTTGAACTGGGGGTCGACATTGGCTCGATTGACCTCGTCTGCCAGATTGGCTCTCCACGGTCCATAAGTGTTGCGCTGCAGCGCATCGGACGGGCTGGCCACTGGCGCGGCGCCGTTCCCAAGGGCCGTGTCTTCGCCACGACTCGCGATGAATTGCTCGAAAGCGCCGCACTCGTCAGAGCAATCCGTGACAGTGAGTTGGATCGAATCGAGATTCCCGATGCGCCGATGGACATATTGGCCCAGCAGGTTGTAGCCATGTGCGCCGCTGAGGATTGGAGCGAGGATCACCTGTTTCAAATCGTCCGCCGCGCTTATCCCTATAAAGACCTGGCGCGCGCCGATTTCGACGCTATCGTCGGAATGCTTTCCGAGGGCATCGCCGGTAGCCGGGGGCGTTACGCCGCCTACTTGCACCGAGACCGCGTGAATGGGCGTGTCCGCGGACGCAGAGGCAGCCGGCTGACCGCCATCACCAGCGGTGGCGCAATCCCGGACAATGCGCTCTACACTGTTCTTGCTCAACCGGAAGGCGCTTTGGTTGGCACCGTCGACGAAGACTTTGCAGTGGAAAGCCTCGCGGGCGATATCATCCTGCTCGGCAACTCCTCCTGGCGGATCAGGCGCGTGGAGTCCGGCCGTATCTTGGTCGAAGACGCGCAAGGAGCGCCGCCCAATGTTCCGTTCTGGCGCGGCGAGGCGCCGGGGCGCACGTCCGAGCTCTCCGCACACCTTGCTGAGTTGCGCGAAAGAATCAGCTCGCTCACGTCGGCTGCCATGCCGGGAGACACGCCACAGCAGTCGGCGGAGGTTTCCGCGGCGGTGAAATGGCTCAAGAGCGAATGTGGACTTGACGATGCTGGGGCCGAGCAAGCGGTCGAATATGTTGTGGCCGGGCGCGCCGTTCTGAGCGCCGTGCCCACGCAGACCACCGTGATCGCTGAACGTTTCTTCGATGAAAGCGGCGGCATGCAGCTTATCATTCATGCCCCGTTCGGCGCTCGAATCAACAAGGCCTGGGGACTGGCGCTGCGAAAACGTTTCTGTCGTTCCTTCAACTTTGAACTGCAAGCCGCAGCGACAGACAATGGGCTGAATATTTCACTCACCGAGCAGCATAGTTTTCCTTTAGCTGACGTCTTTCATTTCCTCCATCCAGCATCGTCGCGGGAAGTCCTGGAGCAGGCGGCGCTCGCGTCTCCATTATTCACATCGCGCTGGCGTTGGGACGCGGGACGCGCGCTGGCTTTGGTGCGTTTTCAAAACGGGAGAAGAGTTCCGCCGCCCATTCAACGTATGCGCTCGGATGATTTGCTCGCGGCAATTTTCCCGGAAGCGCAAGCCTGCCAGGAGAATATGTCGGGCCCCATTACCATCCCGGACCATCCCTTGATCCGGGAGGTGATGAAAGACGTTCTGGCCGAAGCGATGGACTTTGACGGCTTTCAGAAAGTGTTGGGCGATATTGTCGAAGGCCGAATTCGCTGCCTCGCCGTGGACACGCCCGTGCCCTCAGCGTTTTCACACGAGATTCTCAACGCCAATCCGTACGCCTATCTCGACGATACTCCACTCGAAGAGCGTCGCGCTCGGGCCGTGGAAATGCGCCGTGCCCTCCCCGATGCAGTCTTGTCTGAAGTTGGCCGTCTGGATCCTGCGGCAATTGCCGAGGTCTGTGACGAAGCCTGGCCGGATGTTCGGGATGCGGAAGAACTGCACGATGCCCTGCTAACTCTGGTCGCGGTGCCTGAGCCGACACATTCGGGGCGGTCAGAAAATGGTCACTTGCGCCGGAAGGTGCAGGAGTCCTTCCCCGCGTGGGCCGAATTTCATATGCAGCTTGTCTCCGCGCGTCGCGCCACACTCGCTCACGTGGGTGAATTGAAGTATTGGGTTAGCGCGGAACGGGCCGGAGATTTCGTGTTGATTTTCCCTGACACGCGCTTTGCGTCTTCCCTGCCGGAGATCGGTTCGAACACCGCTTCCCGCGAAGATGCCCTGTTGGCTCTGGCCGCAGGTTGGATGGCGCACTGCGGTCCGGTGACGGCCGGCGGGTTAGGTGAGACTCTGCAAGTTCCCGCCGTTGATATCGAGAGAACTTTTTTGAGAATGGAGGCGAGCGGAGCTGTTCTACGGGGTCGCTTCGCGCAGCCTGACAACAATGAAACCGAATGGTGCGATAGGCGGCTCTTGGCGCGTATCCATCGACTGACGCTAGGGACGCTGCGGAGACAGATCGAACCTGTGGCCCCGGCGGAGTTCATGCGGTGGCTCTTGCGCTGGCAGCATGTAGCTCCAGGCACGCAACTTTTGGGCGAACGCGGATCGCTGGAGGCGCTGCAGCAGCTTCAAGGTTTCGAAGCGCCCGCGAATGCCTGGGAGCGGGGCATACTGGCACGCCGCATCAGTGCATATGACCCAAAGACGCTCGACCAGCTTAGCCTCACGGGCGCTGTCGGCTGGGGCAGGCTCTCTCCTCATCCGGCGATCCTCGATCTAGCGGCTCCAGGCAAACGGCGCATCGTGCCCACCAGCGTTGCACCCATCACATTCTTCGTGCGCGAAGATGCCGACTGGATGACCCCGCGGCGCGAGGCCGGCGACGAAGCAACTCGTGGCTTGAGTCCCGATGCGCAGGACGTCGCCCAGTTTCTGCACCGCCATGGCGCATCGTTTTTCACCGATATCGTGCGCGGCACTGGCAAACTAAAAGCCGAAGTGGAAACCGCGCTTTGGGAGCTTGTCGCCGCAGGCCTGCTGACGGCGGATGGATTTGACAATCTCCGCGCCCTCATCGATCCCAAGCGGCGCGCCGGGCTCGGAAAGGCAAGAAGCGCGCGTCCCCGGCACAGCGCGGGTCGTTGGTCGCTGCTTTATTCCGACGACGCCGTCGATCGCCCGCGTGCTGTGGAGGCTACGTGCTGGATGCTGTTGCGTCGTTATGGCGTGGTCTTCCGCGACGTGCTCGTGCGGGAGACCTTGCTTCCCTCTTGGCGCGAACTGCTGATCACTTTGCGACGCCTGGAGGATCGGGGAGAAGTCCGCGGCGGAAGATTTGTCAGCGGCTTTCTTGGGGAACAATTCGCTCTGCCTGTGGCGGTGGAATCGCTCCGCGCGCTGCACGACCTTCCGCCCTCGGGCGAAACCATCGCAGTTTCCGCTGCCGACCCGCTTAATCTCGTAGGCATCCTGGTTCCGGGCGAGCGCGTGTCGGCCACTTCCGGAAGATTTGTCGCTTTTCGCGATGGCGTTGCCTTGCCGCCGGAGGAAAGACCAGGAATCATCTCGATGGCCGCGGCACGCTGAACCTCCTTGTGTAGCTTATTCGCTACCCCATGAAACTTCCAAATCACTTTTCTGAAACATCCGCGTAATCTGCTTGGCTTGAAACTGGATGCATGCCAACGACCGCTGTCCTGGTGCATGACTGCGAAAATCCGCTGGCCACCACCGACCACTTCCATGTGCGGATGGCGCAAACACTGGGAGATATAATCGAATGCCAGCGATTGCGCTGTATTGTTTTCAATTGCGAGCTTGGGGAAGGGCTCGACAGCTGTTCCCAATGTGGGCTTGACCGCGACCGTTTCGATTTCGCCTGCGACCACTTGATGGTGCATGACGCGGCCACCGGCATCCTGGCCGGAACCTACCGCACGCAAAACGGGTATCGCGCCAAGGGCAATCTGGGCTACTATGGTGAGCAATTCTTCGATTTCGGCCCATTCGAATGGATGCGTGGCGAGATTTTGGAGCTTGGAAGGGCCTGCGTTCGTTTCGAGTATCGCAACACCAGCGTTTTGCACATGCTTTGGAAAGGAATCGTCAGGTACGCGCGGAGTTGCGGGGC
>DASQYT010000229.1:0-11062 GCA_035639075.1 Candidatus Elarobacter sp. | reverse complement strand
CTCTGTAAGTTATTGATTCCTGGTCGGTTACTGAAAAATGTGCGGCAATGCAAACTTCCATTCCCAAATCCATTTCACAAGGGCGAGTCAGAAATGTTCCCAATTGGTTTACAGTTGTTAGTTCCACTCCACTGGTACTTCTGGACTATTGGCATCTATTTTGCTGGCTGCCACAATCCCTTTAGAGGCTGAGGAATGTTTAGCGCCATGCTACTTGCGATCTCCATCGTAGCCCTGTCACAGTTCGGGCTTTATTACTGGCGGGCTGTGCTGGCGGGCGTCGCGGCTCAGCCTGTCTCTGACCGTGTGTTGGTTGCGGCTCAGGTAGAGAATGGGCGTCTTACGCCGCAGCATTTCCAGACATTGGCAGGCCTGCATGATTTGACTCCCGATCTGCACCCAAATCGCAGCGGGTTAGGCCCGGTTCGCGTTTATTACCGGTTTATCGAAGCCCTGGACGCTTTCCTCGGCAAGAGGATTCCCTCTTTGGCCGTGTGGAGCGAACGCGAACGCGTAATCTGTGCGCGCTACGCCGCTGTTCAGGTCGACCGCCGCCTTCAGGCGAATCTCGATCTCGCAGCTTCTCTGCGGTCCTGCTAAATTCAATCGCTAATCGTTCTTGATCATTCTTAGTACGCCCAGCGCAGCAAAACGCCACCAGTGGTGTAGCCGGCGCCAACGGTGACGATCAGCACGAGGTCGCCCTTGTGGAGACGTCCTTCGTCCACAGCGTCGCGGAGACCAAGCGGGATGGTGCCGCCCGTGGTATTTCCATAGCGGTCGATGTTCACCATCACCTTGGAATCGTCGACGCCCAGCCGCTCCTGCGTGGCCCGAATAATACGAAGATTGGCCTGGTGAGGCACTAGGAGTTTCAGGTCCTCGTTCTTGAAGCCATTCTTCTCAAGGAGATGGGCCGCCATTTCCGACATGCGCCGCACCGCGTACTTAAACACCTGCGACCCTTCCTGGTGGACGTAGTGCATGCGCTTCGCAACGGTTTCCTGGCTGGCAGGATGGAGCGACCCGCCGCCCGGCATGTAGAGAAATGCTCCACCGGCGCCATCCACATCGTGGACGAAATCGATGATGCCCTCGTTCGGGCCCGCCGGCTCAAGCAGCACGGCGCCCGCACCATCGCCGAACAATACACAGGTGGAGCGATCCTTGTAGTCCAAAACGGAGGTCATCGTGTCACTTCCGATGACCAAGACTTTTTTGTGAGTACCCGCGCCGACGAACTGTGCGCCGACGGTGAGTGCGTAGGCAAAACCGGAGCACGCCGCAGACAGGTCAAATCCCCACGCCTTCTTTGCGCCCAGGCGCTCCTGCACCAAGCAGGCGGTGGCAGGGAAAAACATGTCCGGCGTAACGCTGGCGAGCACGATTAAGTCTATTTCCGTGGGATCCGTTCCGGTTTCCACCAATAACACCTTGGCGGCTTCCGTAGCCATGTGCGAAGTGGCCGTGCCATTCTCCGCGACGTGGCGTTCCCGGATGCCGGTGCGCGTGCGGATCCATTCGTCGTTGGTTGCGACGATTTTCTCCAGATCCGCGTTGGTCATCACCTTGGGCGGAACGTAACCGGCTACACCCGTAATTTTTGCCGCGAGGCGATGGGACATGATGCTCCTTGCGAATGGCAACCTGGACAAAGACGATGAATTTTATGCGATAGCCTTCCGAGGTACAAGGCGCAGTCCGGATTTCTTCAGAACTCCAGGAGGTAACTCAGGCTGGCGGAAGAATTTCATAGCGGCAGGAAAGCGCCGCGGTCTTCTTGAGCATGGCCGCCACCGAGCAGTACTTGTCCTCGCTGAGCTGGATGGCGTGTTTTACGGCTGTGTCGTCGAGCTGGCCGCGGAGACGATAGAGTATTTCCAACTTGGTCCAGATGGCGGGCGGCTCGGCCGCGCGTTCGCCGGAGCAAATGACTTCGAGCGATTCGAGTTTCTGCCGTTTCTTCTTCAGGATACTGACCATGTCGGTCGCGGTACAAGCACCCAGCGCCAACAACACCAGTTCCATCGGACCGGGTGCTTTATTTGAGGCGCGGTCGGAATCGATGGTCATCGCGTGTCCAGAGGGGCTCGTAGCGACGAATTTTTCGTCGCCAATCCACTTCACGGATCCGGTCTGCATGTGGCCTCCCGAGAAAGCATAGCAGGAGGGGAAACTTGAAACGAGCCGGTGATTCCAATTTGTTTCGATTTGTTTTTTACTTTGATTTGAGTGACCAGCCCGTTAGTCTCAATGGCCATCGGGAGGAGAACTTATGCACATGCCATTCTCAAAGGTAAGGCGCGGGCTTGCGATAGTGTTGCTGGGGCTGGCCGCGTTTTTTTGTTTGTCGAGCATCGGAGCAGGAACGCAGCAGAGCACAATGGCGGCCGAAGGAAAAGAGCAACCGTACGTGATTGAGTACTACTACAAGACGAAGTGGGGACATGCGGAGGAATTCCTAGCGCTCTTCAAGAAGAACCATTACCCGGTTTTGAAAAACGAGATCGAACTGGGTCGGATGCTAAAGGTCAGCATGGCCGTTCCGCGCTATCACACCACGGAAGATGGCCGCTGGGACTATAGAGTGACAATCGTCTTCAAGAACGCAGCGATCGCCAACGACAATTTTGACAGCGCCGCCTTGATCAAACAGCTTTTTCCGGACCAGGAGAGCTACAAGAAAGAAGAACGGCGCCGGTTTGAGATTCTGGAAGCGCATTGGGATTTGCCGATTAAAGACGTGGATCTCGACGCGCGCTGATTACTTCGAGAGGGGCAGAGTCAGCTACCGCGAACCGGGCTGGTGGCGGCGGCAACTTCAACAATAGGGTTAGGAAGCGCACGCAACGTGCGGACGAAAACTTCTACGATGGCCCCGTCAAACTGCGCATTCGCGCAACGCTCCAATTCAGCGAGCGCGTCTGTGGCATTCCTGGCTTTTTTATAGGTGCGGTCACTGGTGATGGTATCGTAGGCATCGGCGACCGCAATGATGCGGGCCCCTAGAGGAATTTTCTCGCCAGTCAATGCTTCGGGATAGCCGGAGCCGTCGAAAAACTCGTGGTGGTGAAGGACCATATCGCGGATGTGAGCGAGGGGTGTCAGGGGATCGAGAATTTTCGCCCCAAAGCTGACGTGAGATTTCATCGTCTCCCACTCTTCGGGATTGAGCGGCCCGTTTTTGTTCAAAATGCTTTCTGGGATGCCAACCTTGCCGATGTCATGCAGCAAGGCGCCGAGGCGAATTTCGTCCACTTCGGAGTCTTTCATCCCCATCGCTTCCGCGATCAACGCGGCGTATGCGGAGACTTTCTGCGAGTGGCCCTGCGTGTAGTGATCCTTGGCGTCGATCGCAAACGCCAGCGACGTGACCGTGTCCAGGACGGTTTGCGGCAATGCTTGCGGACCTTGCGACGAAGCAACAGCCGTTTTGCCGCTGTTTGGTTCCGTGGCTGCAAGAGATTCGGTGAATTGACGCAAACGCTGGTAGATTTCTTCAAACGCCTCAGGCCCCGTCGAGAAAAGACGCTTGAGCGTCACTCCTAGGTATGCTTCGAGGACGTCGCGCTTCCATTTTTTTGCTTCGTTGGGATCGAAATGATCGGCGGTAGAGACGGCGTTGCCGCCCTGGTGCTTCGAAAGATACATCGAAGCGTCGGCCACCTGGATCAGTTCTTGCGGCGATGAGCCGTGGAGCGGATAGCACGCGATGCCAAAGCTGGCGCTGATGTTTTTTTCGCGCAGCAAAGGATCGGCGGACACCCAGCCGCGGAGTTTGCTGGCCAGTTGCCGCGCGTGCTCCATATTCGTTTCCGGCATCAGAATGACAAACTCATCTCCTCCATAGCGAGCCACCACATCGGAGCGCCGGCAATTGGTTTCGAGAATTTGCCCGACGCGCTGCAGAACAAGGTCGCCTTCGAGGTGCCCGTAAAAATCGTTAACGAATTTGAAGCGGTCGAGGTCCATGAGCACCAGCGCAAACGCGCGGCCAGCGCGAGTGGACCGTTTCCATTCCGCGGATAACGCTTCCATGAAGAAGCGATGCGTCTTGACGCCCGTGAGTCCGTCGGTGATCGCCTGCTCCTGGGCTTTTTGGAAGGAAAGCGCGTTGTGAAGCGCGCCGGCAATCAGGTCGGCCAGCGTGCGCAGTAGGAGAACTTCTTCCTCGGAGAAATCCACTGGCCTGGACGACTCGATAAACAGAATGCCGTGGAGCTGTTCGGCGTAAAAAACCGGCAATGCGATGGCCGCCACGGAATCCGGCAACAGCGGTTTTGATGCCCCATCCGCTGGCGCCGAAGGGCGGCGGTACGCCGCCATTTGGCCATTGCGGGCCACGTTGCCAATTAAGCCTGAGCCGAGGGGTATGCGCTGGCCGAGGGTTCCGCGGCGTTTGCCCGCTTCAGCCTGAATCACTACTTCGCGCGTCGCATAATCCAGCACGCCGATGCCGATGTGATCGTAGGTGAGGCCTGCTTCAAGCTGTTCGGTGATTTTGGCGAGCATCTCGTCTGGATTCAGCGTGGCGATGGCGTTCCGGGAAATGGTGTTGAGCAGCGAAAGGTGCCGGGCCTTGGTGCGCTCGTCGTTGAACAGCCGGGCGTTTTCGATTGCGATACTGGCTTCGCTGGCCAGGACGCGCAGAAGCTCCAGGTGGCCTTCGTCAAAAACGCGCTCGTGGTCGGAATATACGGCCATCGCACCGATGGCGTGGTCGTAGGCGACGAGTGGCACGCCGCAGAAGCATCCCGTTGTGCGCAGAGGCTCGACGCCCAGCTTTTTCGCCTCGCCCACGTAATTCTCGCGAATGAGCACGGGCTGCCGCGTCCTAATAATGTACTCGGTGAGGTGATTGCCGGCGGAGCGAGCGCGCTTCGGCAATCGCTCGCCATTCACGACCTCGAGATCGAATTGGATTTCATCGCGCAGCGGGTCAAGCTCGGCGATGTAGAAGTTTTCCACGTCGAAGAGACGGCGCAGCTCCTCCCACACTTTCCTAGTGAGGTCTTCTTTGTTCAGCGTCGAGCTGAGCGCCCGGCCGATTTCATTCAACACGTGCAGCTCTTCCGACCGCCGCGAAGTTTGCTGAATCAAGTAGCTGTTTTCGACCGCCATGCCAATCTGGTGCCCGAGCGCAAGGAGAAGCCGGAGCTCGGCGGGCGTAAAGCGCCGGCTGTCCGGTGTTCCGAGAAGAAGCACGCCGAACGCTTGTTCTTTAGCTTGCAGGCTAATGGCTACGACGCTGCGAAGGCCCTGCGCGAGCGCCAGCTCGCGAAACCGGCGGATCGACTTTTCTTTTTCGAGCGCCGAAAGGGAGTCGTCGCGGAGGTCGCGGAACCCAAGCAGTCCGCCTAGGCGCGCCACCAGGCCAACGAGATAATCATCCAGACCTTCGCTCTGTGCGGCGCGGCAAAAATCATCACTCAATCCCACAGCCACAACCGATGTCGGGCCCTGCGGATCACCGTGATGCAGAAAGAGCGCACCAGCCGGCAGACGCACAACTCCCAGAACGCGGTCCAGAGCTTGCGACAGCATGCGCTGAATTTCGCCACCCACAAAACTGGAAGTCGCCAGATTGAGATTCGAGAGCGCCAGCATGTTGCGTTCGATGCGGCGTTTTTCCTCTTCATAGAGCGCCATGACCATGAGCATGGCGACGAACGCGCAGGGGGCTGCGGCAACTACGTTCATCCCCGGACCCTGGAGTTCCGGTGTCGCATTCATGATGTGCAGAGCGATCCACAGAACACCCCAGCA
Source organism: Candidatus Elarobacter sp. (assembly GCA_035639075.1). Classification (GTDB taxonomy): domain Bacteria; phylum Acidobacteriota; class Terriglobia; order Acidiferrales; family UBA7541; genus Acidiferrum. The sequence goes on along the minus strand of DASQYT010000229.1, from coordinate 5,296 downwards.
AGCGAAGGAAACACCGAGGAGCCGGTCAGCCAAAGTTTCCTGGCGCCGGCTTTCCTGCCAGAACACGACGGCGACACCTACGTACAGCAAAGAAGCGGGAATGAGCACGGAAACAGAAACTGCGCTCGTAGCGTTTGATGCGGCCCAGAATCCGAAGACTATGCATACAACCAGCGCTGGAAATTTCCAGGACTTACGCTGGGAATAGAGCTGCGCTCCCAGGAAGAAGAGCACACCGGAAAGCGCAAAGAGCCAATGATTCAGAGCGCTTTGCAGCGGGCTCGCCGCTGAATTTGGAGCCAGGGTTGGCCCCACGTAATGAAGAGCGAATACCGCCCACCCGGCAGTCCATAGCAACAGATACGTCTGGCGCTTGATGCTGTGAACATACGCAAAGAAGCCCGCCACCAAAGTGGTGGCGATCAACAACGCCAGGGATATGAAACTCTGATGCATCAGGAATGCTTTCGATTCTCCGCCCGCATCATTGCGGACGATGTTACGCAAGTCACAAAGGCGCGACAGCCCCTCATGTTCTGCCGCATGCTGCAACTCTAGCACGCACACGCGAGGACAGTCGTGCAGCGACGCAGCAAGGTCGCGCGCGTGCGCAAGACAAAGTACTTGATTATGGATTACGACATTTTCAGGAAGCAAGTGTACCGGTGTACGGGTGGCCAAAGAGACAGCATCCTGAAGGTAACCGATTCAATACAAAGGGAGATACTCAGCCGTGCCGGTTTACCCAATCGAGCGGTAGCCGGATTTCCGCGAATTATTCTTCTGACGAAATAGGCTGAGACCTGCCCGACTGGCCAGGATGACTGGCTTACTTGCGCCGGACTAAGCCAGTCACTTTGTTGGCTCCACGATTTCCACGTGATGGCGCTCCAACAAGTCTCCGGTTGCGTGGTCCACCTGGGCGACCGCAATTTGAAAACTGATTTGGGCCTGAATGAGATTTAACTCCGCCTGGGCGAGTTGCGTTTGCGCGTCGAGAACAAAAAATACCGGTTCCGCGCCCAATTCGTATTTGCGCTCATCGGCATGAAGACTTTCTCGCGCGAGGTTTACGGCCACTTTGGCAGCCTCCATCGTGAGTTTGGCTTCTTCCAGCGCGTGCACGGCGTTCGAGACTGCCAACGTAATGCTCTGCGTCGTGCGGCGTTCCTGGTACTGATCCTGGCGGCGGCCGATCAAAGCATCGGCGAGATTCGCTTGCGCCGAGTGTCTCCTTACTGGCAGGGTCAGCAAGAGCGAGGCTCCGTACGTCGGGTAGGTGAAATGGAACGTTTGATCCAGACTGCCGCTCAATCCTATGTCAAGCCCCGCCAGTGAATTGTTGAGACCGTTCCCCGAATAGAATCCGGAAAGTTCAAGGTCCGGTTTCAAATTGCTATGTGCCAAACGAACACTGAGCTCATCGCTGGCCAGTTGTTGGCGAACGGTTTCGAACTCAGGCCGGTTCGTGAGTGCGCGCGAGAGTGCGGTGGCGATATCGGTGGCCGGCAAGTCCCCGAGAGGCGCTGGCTGGTCGGTTAGTTCCAGATCGAGCGCACGAACGGCGGGATCGAGGTCCGCGCCAATGTCACGGCGAAATTGATCAGCGGCTTGTTTGAGGGAGTATTCCGCTTGGATTAAACCAACCCGGCGGGAGGCGACCTGAGACTCGGAGCGGTAAATGTCCAGCGGAGGAAGAGCCCCCAGACTCAGAGCCTTTTTGTCGTGATCATAGCTCTTTTGAGCTTCGTCTAAGGACTTCTGTTGTACGGAGAGATTCTCCCGGGCTAGAACAACACTCCAGTAATCCCCGATGATTCCGAGAATGATGTTGTTCACTTGGGCTGTGAAATTGGCACGCGCCTGCTTCAAGTTGCGTTGCGCGATGAGAATCGGAGCGCGATTCGGAAAGAGCCCGAAATTGCGAAGCAGGGGCTGGCTAACCGTGAACTGCACATTGGTTGAGAGGGCCGGATTCACGGTGTTGAAAGAACTGTTGGTAGAGAATTTGCTGGCGTTAAAGGCTGCCTGAAAATTCGTGCCGGTCAAGAAGGTTTCCTTGTACCCCAATTGCGTCGTTTGCGTTAAGTTGCTCAGAATCGAAGCGCCTTGAAGTGTTGAAGTTGTCAGCGATTTCGCCCGAATATCCGCAAAGCTGGAAGTCGCCACCGGATCGAAAGGCGACTGCGCGCGCCCAAGATTGTTTTGCGCCAAGTCGATCTGCGAATGGTCAAGCCGGACGTCTGTGTTGTTCGCGAGAGCCAGGCGGACCGCGTCGTCAAGAGCGAGCACGAGCTTGCCGTTCGAGACGTGGTCTTGAAGGCCCTGTACTGGGGCAAGCGGAGGAGCTGGTTTTTGGCGCGCGCCTATGCCCAACCATCTCTCCAAGACTGGAGCATTTTGCGCCCGCGCGGGAAGGCCAGGAATTAGCAGGGAAAAAACTACAACTACGGACAGATGCACCACTACTCTCATCGCTCACCCCCGAAGGATTGTGCCGCCGCCCAGAACTACTCGTAGCGAATGGCTTCGACTGGATCGAGCCGCGCCGCTTTGACCGCGGGATAGATGCCGAAAATCAGACCGACCGAAATAGAAACCAGGAATGCCAAAAGAATCGAGCTGATGGTCACGATGGTGGACCATCCAGCGAGCCATGCAATAACCTTAGACATCACAAAGCCAAGGAAGACTCCCAGCAGACCCCCGGTGAAAGAAATCAGCATGGCTTCGATGACAAATTGGCGGACAATGTCCCGCCGCCTGGCGCCGATGGCACGACGTACGCCGATCTCACGAGTGCGTTCGAGAATGGCTGCCAGCATGATGTTCATGATCCCAATCCCGCCGACGAGAAGCGAGATGGAAGCAATGGCCACCATAACCGTGTTGAAAAGCTTCTCGGTGCGTTTTTGCTGTGCGAGCAGCTCGGCGGGGACGATGACGTTGAAGTCGCCCGCGCCGTGATGCGAGGAGTTCAGAATACCGCGGACCACTTCGGCATCGCTGATGCTCGTCTCTGGCGAGGCCAGATGCAGATAGAGGCCGTCGACTTCATCCTTCAATTGGCTTTGGGAGTCCTCCAGCCGATACATAACGGCGTTCAAGGGCGCATAAACGAGATTGTTCATGTCCTCGGCACGGACTCCGGAGACCTCCGACTGCGGAGCCAGCTGCGGCGCAACGATTCCGATCACGTGGCACCATTGTTCGTTGAGTTTGACGTATTCGCCGATCGCCGCACTTGCGCCAAACAGGCTTTCTTTAGCGGCCGCCCCAAGAACGCAGACCGGCGCAGCGGCGGCATTTTCCGCGCCATCGAAAAAGCGGCCTTCGGTGACGCGCAGATGGCTGATCTCCAAATAACTTGGCTCAACGCCGTAAACGATGGGAGTGTCCTGTTGCGGCTTTGGGAGAAACTTGCCCGGAGCAAAACGCTTGCGTGGAGTTCCGTCCTTAATGTCGGGGATATTTTTTCGGATGACCTGGTAATCAATGAGAGTCAGTCCAGGGGAGGTTTTCCGCACCTTCTGCAACTCCTGCCAATTGGGAGATTCCTTGGCCTCGACAATAAGATTGCGGACGCCGAGCTGTTCGATGAAGGCCATGACTTTTTGCTGGGCGCCCGCTCCGATGGAGAGCATGGCCACAACCGCGGCGACGCCAAAAATCATGCCCAGCATGGTCAGAAGGGAACGCAACTTGTGGCTGGTCAGGTTTTCGAAGCCGAAGGCCAGATCGGGCAGCCATTGTTGCAGGGACCGAGGCTCGGCGATGGAACCGGCATTCATGATTATCCGCTGAGCCTCATTTCGACGTCGGACCCAGGCTGGGATTCGAGGTTCCACTGCTCTTGTTGTTTGCGGCGGCGCGTTTTTCCGGATTCACAAGCGCGACGACCGTTCCTGGAGAAATGCCCCTGAGAATCGCGCGGCCTTCGCTGACCGCCTGGACATTAACTTCTTGCATTTCGAAACTGCGATTGCGTTTGCAGTACACGACTTTTTTGCCGTCGTGTTCGAAGACAGCTCCGCCAGGAATCGAAACCGCGCGAGAAAGATTATCTCCGAGAATATTCAGGCGAACTGCGAAGCCGGGGTGCAGCCGCGGGTCGGCGCGATCGAGCTGAACGGCCACATCGAACTTGTGCCGGGCGTTTTCGTCCCAGAATTCGTGGCTCGTCGCCCCGCCAACGGTTTGCACTTTGCCCCAAAAGGTTTCGCCGGGAAGCGCATCGACCTTTATTTCCACGGATTGACCTGCCTTGAGGTTGATGCGGTCGGTTTCACCGACTTGCGCGGAAACGTCAAGGTGAGACATGTCGATCACTTCCGCGATAGAGCTTCCCGGATTGACCTGATCACCGACGTGATAATCCGGGAGTGTCATTCCCCACATGAAAAAACCGCCCGTGGAATCCCTATTGCCTTGGATTACCACAAGACCGTCGATGGGCGAGGTGATGTGCATGTTCTTGATGTTTTGCTCGGCTTGTTCCATGGAAAGCCGGGCCTTGTGCCGTTTTTCCTCGCTGATTGCCAGAGCCGACTTGTTGGAGGCGGTGTGCGATTGGATGTCCTGCTGAAGCTGGGCCAAAGCGCGCTTGGCTTCGTCGAGGGCCAGCAGGTTTTTCTGTGCATCGATGGTGCTCACCAATTCGTTCTTGCTGACTTCCAGCTCCGCGCGCCGAACCGCGTACTTTGCTTTCAGGAGCGCGGTCTGGTCCTCCGCAGTCTGGACGTCGGCGTCCGCCTTGGCTTTTACGATCTCCTGCTCCGCTTGCAGCAAGTCGCTGCGATTCTGTCCGAGATTGTATTCCTGCTGGCTGGGATCAAATTCGAGGACTACGTCGCCGGTGTGGACGTGTGCTCCCGAGCGGGCCAGCGTGACAATTTGCAGCGTGCCGCCACCGATGGCTGGAGCAGAGATGGTCCTCGACTCGCTGGTCCGCAAGACTCCCGTCGTGGAAACTTTGAGTTGAAGATCAACCTCTTTGACGGTAGCCGTTGGAATTTCGGAATCCGTCGCCAGGACGGTCGTTTGATGGCAAGCAGAGCTGCATGCCGCCAGAGCGAGGACAAGAAAAAATGCCGATAGTTTTGAACGGCTATTCATGGCGATCGTTTTCTATTCCGTCAGCGTTGGATCTTTCAAGGCCAGGTGCTCTCCCGGCTGCAATCCCTTTCCGATGAGCGCCTCGTCTCCGCTACGGCGCAATATCTCGACGGCAGTTTCTTCAAACTTCGAGCCGCGCCGAACATAGGCGACCGTGCGGCCCGCCTTCCGGAATAGCGCC
>DASQYT010000228.1:0-9644 GCA_035639075.1 Candidatus Elarobacter sp. | reverse complement strand
AACATCACGCACCTCGGCTCCGGCGATCCACGCTTTGTAAAAGTGCTCGATAACATCCGTGGCGGCCAGGCGCAAAAGGCTGCCCCGATCGACTCTGCTGATTTTATGCGGGCTGTTCTGCCCCTGATTGCCGGGAATTCGACTTTTGTTCTTGGCACGATGGACGAGCGCCGTGGATTCCAATGGATGGTTCCGCCCGAGGAGCCTGCCGAGAAGGCCCAGGAAGACAAGAACCGCCCGCCCGATGCGCCCACACTGCGGCGCACGCCCAAACCCTAGAGTTTTACGCAATCTCGCAATCTTCTGATACGCGAGCTCGCGGCCAAGTGTTGGCCCAGCCCACCGATGGTAACTTCCGGCTAGCGACAATCCGCCCCGGACGCAGTTTCAACTTCACGAAGTTGAACGTCACCTACCCCGCGCCGCGAGCGTTGCTAGCTAGGCGCGGATGCCGTCCTGTTTAGAGGCTCGAGCTATCCTCGGTATCCACCTGAGGTCCTCGCCCCCATTTCCCCATAACTAAAACCAATGATACAACGTCTACGCTGTGTGATCTTACTGCGAGCAGGATTGAATGCGAGGTCGGCTGCCACTTCGAGTTGGACCTGAAGGACAGTAAGCGAATGGTCTTGGCTGTAAGATGCGCGCTAGGCTGCACCAGGGTGTTCGGCAGCGTGACTTGGGTTAAAGAGGAGGTGCGTGTCATGTGGGGCTGGACGCTTTGGGAGACCATCTTCCGGGAACTGCGCTACGCCGCGCGAACTCTGCGGAAAAGTCCGGGGTTCGCCGCGACCGCATTTCTAACTTTGGCGATGGGCATCGGTGCGAGCACGGCGGTCTTCACCGTCGTGGATTCGGTGCTTCTGAAACCGCTCGCCTTTCACGAGAGTGGCCGTCTAGTCGCTTGCTGGGAAAGTGTCCGATTTCTGGGGGATGATGCCACCGGCCCCAATCCCCGTCACGTCGAGGTCTGGCGCCAGCGCGCCACCGCTTTCAGCGGCTTGACTTACTTGCAGAACGCTGCCATGGGGCTCACACTGGGCGCCGAACATCCTCGCCTCACCAGCGCGGTTGTCACCATTCCGAATCTCTTTGAGATTCTCCAAGTGCACGCGCTGCAGGGCCGGACGTTTGTACCGGAGGATGGTGTTCAGGGCCATGACAACGTTGCGGTTCTGACTTACCCGCTGTGGCAGGACCTGTTTCATGGCGATCCCGGAGCGGTCGGCGCAACGATCCGCCTCGGCGACGTTTCGCGTCAAGTGGTGGGCGTGCTGCCCGCCAACTTCCACTTCCCCAGTGGAAGCGCCTTGCGGTCGTTCCGGCGCGCCGACCAGAGCGTGAGCGTCGCGCCCGATCCGGCCATCTTTATCCCCGCCGCGCTGGATATCACGAAATTCCAATGGAACGGAAATTACGGCAACTGGATCACACTCGGGCGGCTGAATCCAGGCGTCACACTGGCACAGGCTTCGGCCCAGCTCAACACGATCCAGGCACAAATCCTCGGGGACCCGTCTTGGCCCGCCGACCGCCGCGCCGGCGCGCTGGGGGCCTGGGTCCAGCCAATGCAAGAAGCTATCGTAGGTGGTTCCCGGACCGCCTTGTGGTTCCTAATGGCCTCCGTCCTGAGTCTGATGCTGATCGCCTGCCTGAACCTGGCCAACGCGCAACTCGGACGCGCGCTGACGCGCAGCCGCGAATCTGCTGTGCGCGCTGCATTGGGAGCTGCCAAGTGGCGCTTGATCTGGACTGTGCTGGCAGAAAACTTACTGCTGGCAGCCCTCGGTGGCGCGGCGGGCATTTTGCTGGCCAAGGCCGCCTTGGATCTGTTCATGCGCTATACGCCAGTCGGCCTGCCGCGCCTGTCGGAAATCCATCTGAATCTCAACGTGCTACTATTCGCGATTCTGCTCACTTTTGGCGCGAGCCTTCTTTCCGCCTTGTTGCCCGTAGTTCGGCTACTCACTACCGACCCGCAAGCATCACTCCAGCAATCGGGCAGCCGCTCGTTTGGAAGCCGCCAGGGTAACCGCCTGCGCCGATGGGTGATCGGAATGCAGGTTGCGGGTTGCACCGTGCTGCTACTGGTGACCGGCCTGTTCTCTAAAAGCCTGCTCCATCTGCTCGCCGAGGATAAAGGCTTCGATACCGCCGAAGTGGCAGTGGCCGAGGTCCGGCTCTCTCCGCAAAGTTACGGCGAAGACCAGAGCCGGGTTAATTTCGACGACGCGGTCCTCGCTAATCTGCGCGCTATTCCCGGCGTTGAAGCCGCTGCCATGGTGAGCGCCATGCCGCTCGGCGGCGAGTCGTGGATCGAATTTGTTCAACGTGTGGACAAGCCCGAGCGGGAATCCCCGTTGATCAACTTTCGTTGGGTGAGCCCTGGGTATTTCGAGACTACGCGGCAACGCCTTGTGGCCGGCCGCTTCTTCGAAGAACGCGACCGCAATCTGAGCAACGTGGTCCTCTCCGAGGGCGAGGCCAAAGCGCTATGGGGAAACGACGACGCGATAAACGGGCAGGTCAAAATCGAAGGCCGCATCTTTACCGTGATCGGAGTGGTGGCCGATTCCCGTAACACATCGCTGAAGACGCCTCCGGCCCGCATGGCCTATGTCCACTACAAAGACCGCCCGCCTTTCCCCACGTACTTTCTGGCGCGCGCCCCGTATGCCAGCGGGCTAGTCTCGGCCATGCGCCAGGCGATCTGGAAGTACGATCCGGAAGTCACCATCGCCCGCGTCAAAACGCTGGGCGCCCAATTGATGGATTCGCTGGCCACCGAGCGCTTCGAGGCCCTGGTACTGCTCTCCTTCGGAGCCGCTGCCCTACTGCTGGCTATGCTCGGCATCTACGGCGTCCTGAGTTATTCGGTGGTCACACGCAAACAGGAAATCGGTGTCCGCATGGCGCTCGGGGCCACTCGCGCGAAGGTTTATGCGCTCACCTTCGCCGAGGCGGGCGTGCCGGTATTTGCGGGCGTAAGCGTCGGGCTGGCAGGCAGCGTGCTGGCCGGCCGTGCCGTACAAACAATGCTGTATGGGACTCACGCAGTCGATCCGGCAGTCATTCTGATGGTGACGGGTCTGTTCCTGCTTTCAGCCATGGCTGCGGCGTTTCTGCCTGCGCGGCGCGCCGCTTCGGTCGAGCCGATGGAAGCCCTGCGGTCGGAATAGGATATCTCTCATGCGCTCGGTGGCGTCGATGTTAGAGCGGTTGCGTAAAGCGAGATGGTCATCCCGACGATTACTTTTGCCAATAGTTCCTCCGGGTCCGATAGTGTCGATTCGTCATTTCAGGATTATCTCCGAAATGGGAACGGCGTGTCCCACTGAAAAGGCCTAAATTCTTGGAGCAGGTGTATCTCCATTGCCGAAATCAGTCGATTACACTCGGGACCGGCACTCGCAGTTCGGGTCGTGGTCAGATGATGACGGGCTAACCGGAAGTTATTCGAGGCTCGCCGGCTTGCTCGTTGACCACGCTTGGAGGATGCTTGTCCTCGCGCGAGTCCCGTGGAAATCCGTCGACCGGCCAGCGTTCCTTACGAGAGTTTTTCGATGGGGTCGCCGCGCCGGATCACTCCGCCATCCAGCACGCGGCACAGCATGCCCCGGTGCCCCCATAGTTCTTTGCGCAGCCCGGGACGAATGGCTTCCATCTGATCGCATGGTGTGCAAACCGAGCTGACTTCCAAGCGCGCCTGGCCGACGCGTAGGAGCTGGCCGATCTGCAAGCTGTTCACATTCAAGCCGTCCGTTGTAATGTTCTCGCGAATAATTCCCGGGCGGAGGTCCACGGCCTCCAAGGTCTCGCGATCCACCAGCAAGACTTGACGCTTGCTGGCGGGCCGCCCGTGGGCGCAGCCTTCAAAGCCGGCGTCGGTTACTGCCTGGACTTCGGCAAGTTCCTCCATCGGCAGGCGCTTCTTCGGAGCACGGAAGAGATTTTGCACCCTCGCCATGGCTAATCTCCGGCAGCCCTCAGTCCCGTTGCCTGTGCTCCGATATCCTTGCGGTAGTGCATTCCATCAAAGTGGACTTTCGCGGCTGCTTCATAAGCAGAGACGAGAGCGGCCTTCAGGGACGCTGCCGATGCCGTAACCCCAAGCACTCTGCCCCCGTTAGTGACTACCGCATCCCCGGCAAGCTTTGTACCGGCGTGCAAGACCCTCACACCGGTAATTCGCTCCGCAGTGGTTAATCCATCAATCTTCTTGCCGGTCTCGAATTTTCCCGGATAACCACCCGACGTTAGCACTACGCAAGCGCTGGCACCAGTCTTCCAGCACAACTTGGAGGGGTCGAGGCGCCCAGCACCCACATCGCTCAAGACTTCGGCCAAGTCGAAGTCGATCCGGGCCAGAATCGCCTGGGCCTCCGGATCCCCCAGCCGGCAATTGAACTCCAGAACTTTGGGACCAGACTTGGTCAGCATCAGGCCAATATAAAGGAACCCCTGGTAAGGGATGCCGTCTGCCGCCAGCCCTTGCAGAGTGGGCTCGACAATAGCCGAGCGGACGGTTTCACGAAGACGCTCCGGTAACAATTCATCGGTGGAGTACGCCCCCATTCCCCCGGTGTTTGGCCCCTGGTTTCCGTCAAAGACACGCTTGTGATCGCGTGTCGGCACGAGCGGTGCATAGCGCTTTCCATCAGTGAGAATGATGAATGAGAGCTCTTCCCCTTCGAGAGCTTCTTCCAGAAGGATTCGGTTTCCGCCGGGACCGAATTCGTTCTTCTCCATCACGCGTTCGACGAAGTCATTCGCGGCGCTGAAGTCTGGGGCCAGAAAGACTCCCTTGCCGGCGCACAATCCATCGGCCTTAATCACCACGGGGAATTTCACAGAGTTCACCGCTTTATCGACTTCTTGCGGAGAATCAAACGCGCCGTACATCTTTGCGGTGGGAATGCAATGGCGCTCCAGAAACTGCTTTGAGAAGACTTTGCTGCCTTCCAGTTGCGCGGCTCTTTGAGAAGGGCCTACAACGGCCCAATTCCGATGGCGGAATGCATCCGTCAGCCCGTTCACGAGAGGAAGTTCCGGGCCCACAACGGTCAGATCGGGCTGAATCTTTTCGGCTAGCGCAACGACGGCGTCGACATCGCTTGCATCAATAGCTACGCACTCCGCGTCCGCCGCGATGCCGCCATTGCCGGGTGCGCACCAAATTTTTTCCACGCGCGGACTCTGCTTCAGCTTCCACACCAACGCGTGTTCGCGCCCGCCTCCGCCCAGCACAAGAATGTTCATCCGCAATCCCTCGGTAACGACTCTTCCGAACGATAGACGGGCCTATGAAGCGTGTCAACCTGGGGATAGGGAACTCGATGAGATTGTTCGGGTTTGAAGAGCGCAGATTTATGACACGATCGAAGGTGAATGTTATATATAAAGAGTTATATAATTATAGAGTAATTTAAGATTAACCGTTGCCGACGGCACGAATGGGAATCGTCACTGTAGCAGCAGCCTCTGAAGATCCCAGCATGTGGCAGCGTCCGTCGAAAATTCCGCCCGGGTCGATGACCATGCACGGAGAGTGCACCTCTCCTGTCACCACGCCCTTGGCCTCAATCTCCACGCGGCCCTTCGCGAAAATCACGCCATCGAAGCGGCCGGAAATCACCACGCGATTGCCTTCGATTTGACCTTCGACTTTCGCGCCATCGCCGAGGATCACCGTCTGTTCTGAGATAATGTTTCCCTTCACGTTGCCGTCGATGCGAAACGTGCCGGTAACCGTCAGCGTGCCTTCGAGCGACACTCCTTGGTCGATGAATCCTGTCCATTCTTCGCTTGCGCCATCTTTGGCAGCGCTGGGCCACTTCCATGCCATTGCAAAACCCCCGAGAGACTGTTCTACTTTAGCCGCGCACGCGCGTAAGTCAACGCAACTGAACAAGTGTGTTGTCGAATGAGCGACTGAACGAACGGTCAGTATCCGCCGGCGGAACTCGCAAGCTACTTCATCAAGCGATCGTAGAGACCCATCAGTTGGTCGTCATCGTAGAACTCAAGCACCAGCTGTCCTGGACGTATTTTTGTTTTTTGGTGTAGAAGAACTTTCGTGCCGAGGTGTCGCTGGAGTTCATCCAGCGCCGATCGAATGTTCGCATCGAGGTGAACTTGTACTGGCGCACGTCCGCCTGAGGCCCGCCGCGACGCCAACTTTTCAATCTGGCGGACGGTCAGTCCCCCCCGGGCGGCCCGCGTCGCGTAACGCATGCGCAATTGCGAATCGGGAACGGCGAGCAAGGCGCGACCGTGGCCCGCCGTCAGTTTCCCTTCTTCAATCCAATCCTGAATTTTCTGTTCGAGCTTAAGCAGGCGAATGGAATTCGCTATCGTAGCGCGATCTTTGCCCGTTCGTTCCGCAACTGCTTCCTGGGTCAATCGCGCTTCGTCCATCAGACGCTCGAATGCGCGAGCGGCTTCAATGGCATTTAGGTCTTCACGCTGGATGTTTTCGACCAGGGTCATCTCCAGCGCAAGTTCGTCAGACACTTGGCGGACAATGACTGGAACCTTGGTCAAGCTCGCGCGTTGCGCGGCGCGCCATCGGCGCTCGCCGGCGATTAACTGATATCGCGAGCCGATTGGGCGAACAACCAATGGCTGGATAATCCCGCTGGCTTTGATCGATCGCGCCAGCTCGTCGAGAGCCTCTTCGCGAAAACGCGTACGCGGCTGAAAAGGACTCGGCTCGATCAAATCGATGTCTATCTGCGTAGGGCCGGGGTATGCAGCTTCGCGAGCGGGAGTGGCGGCAGCGCCGCTGGCGCTCGTCGCATGCGGTTGGACGGTTGCGGCGGCTTCTGGAGAATCCTTAGGCTGAAGCTCCCGAATGAGCGCTCCGAGCCCCCGTCCCAGTGCGTTTCTTGGCATTGGCAATGACCTCCTGGGCGAGCTGCGTATAGCCTTCTGCGCCCTTGCTGTGAACATCGTAGAATATGATCGGTTTACCGAAACTTGGGGCTTCCGCCAGCCGCACGTTGCGCGGAATCACGCTTTTGAAGATTTGCGTTCCAAAGAAGCTGCGCAAATCCGTTGCTACTTGGCGCGAGAGCGAAGTCCGCTCGTCATACATGGTAAGCAGGATTCCTTCGATTTCGAGGCTGGGATTCAGCGTCCGCCGGATGCGCATCAGGGTATCCAGCAACTCGGAAACGCCCTCTAGTGCCAAGTATTCACACTGAATAGGAACCAGCACGGCGTTTGCACCCACGAGTGCATTCAGGGTGAGAAGATCCAAGGCGGGAGGGCAGTCCAAGATAATGAATCGGTATTTATCGTCCAGCGTTTTTAGCGCTGCTTGCAGCAAATACTCGCGATTCTCGGTATTTACGAGCTCAACTGCCGCGCCAGCGAGGTTTTTATCGGCCGGAACAACATCCAGGTTATCCACTTGCGATTTCTGGATGATCCTGTCAAACGGCTCGTTGAGAATCAAAATGTGGTAAAGCGTCCGCCGAGAGGGGTCTTTCGCGAAGCCAATCGCTGCGGTAGCGTTTGCTTGGGAATCGCAATCAATGAGAAGAGTGGGCTGTTCGGCGGAAGCAAGACAGGCGGCAAGATTGACAGCGGTTGTCGTCTTGCCTACTCCACCCTTTTGGTTTGCGACGGCGATAATTCGAGCCAATGTTCCTCCGCCAGCGAAAATCTAACAAACGATGGGCAAGGATGCAAGATGTTTCACGTGGAACACCATCGGTGTGTGCAAATCGACGTGTGAAAGTCGGAATGTTCCATGTGGAACATCTTGTGGGTGATAGATCGGGCCCCAAGTAAGCTGTTCCATCTGGCGCTCAGCGATGAAGCCCGCACCATGGCTCAGTAGTGTTTCACGTGGAACATTGCGGCGCTCTGCGACCTGGTATTTTGTTCCATGTGGAACACAAATCATCACACTATGGCGGGCAGCGAAATGCTGACAGAAGAGGGTTTCTTATTGCCCACTAACAGGAGCCTTCGCAGGGAATGGGGCACCGAAATAGGTTCTTGCCACTCCCACGCATTGATGCTTTGGATTTCAGGGAGATCCCGGGCTCCAATCCACAGAATAACCCGTTTCGCCGCAATCTGTTCCGATCTAGCCCACTCGAGAAAGCCAGGAAATTCGCCCAGAGCACGAGAACAGATGTGCTCCAGAGGCGCTATCTCCTCGCCAAGCTCTTCATAACGTCGAGCAAGAACCTGTGCGCCCTTAAGTCCCAATTCACGAATGACTTCCGCCAGAAATGTAACCTTCTTGATGTTCGATTCGACCAGAAAAACCTGCAAACCAGGCCGGATAATTTTCAGCGCCAAGCCTGGAAAACCGCCTCCAGAACCCACGTCGGCGAGCCGACCCTTTTCCAAAGAAAGGGCCTCCGCAGCGTACATACTCTCACAAAAATGCCGGTGAAGGATCTCCAGCGGGTCGCGAATTGCCGTAAGGTTGACTTTTTCATTCCAAGTCAGCAAAATCTTTATATATTGTTGAATTTGAAGCACTTGATCGTCGTAGGCAGGGAGACTGAATTCCGTCAGGGCACGGCGTATTACGGCGACTGAGGGGACTGAGATAGTTGTTGTCATAGTAGTAACTATTTAGTTCTAGTGTATCACATTTTCCCTTTCTTGGCTACTAGCTCCCCTCGGCGTCAAGTATCGTGGTCCCGCCGTTCCGGCGACCACATCCACGCCGCTGTGCCAGAAAATCGCGGGCACCAGGCTCCCGTACGCGAACCGGCTCGTCCCGAGAATGAGGCCAATCAAGAGCGTCATCACAATCCCGCCGCGCCCCTGGTAACTGTGCGCCAGCCCGAAAAGGACGGAAGACAGCAGCACTACCGCCCATGCTGGTAATCCAACGTGGAGGAGAACGGCCATAGCGAATCCGCGATAAAGAAACTCCTCGCAGAGGCCCGCGGTTATCGCTAGCGCGAGATAGGGAATCAACTCCACCGTAGATTGCGGCAAAATGCGTTCCGCGATGGCTTGAAGGGAGCCTCGCGCTTCGACAGGAATTCTCCCCATGCGTCGCAGGTTCAGCCACTGAAGAGACGCGATCGTCGCGGTGCCAACAACTGCTGCGATGAGAATCTTGCTTCTATCAGGGACGACTAGACCAAACTGGGAGGCCGTGAAACCGTGCGCCCAAGCGCGCCATGCTACAACGGCAACGGCAAGCCATTGAAAGGCAATGGTTGAGGCGTAAAGGGAGAGGCGCTCCGCGGTGTTGACGCGGGGCATGGCCAGCAGTTCCTTCATGCGTGCTCGTCCGCGCCAAGGCAGAACGACGCCAAGCACCAGGAAGATCAGCCAAGTGTCCCAGGGCATCCGCGAATCAGAACACTTTCCCCATGCACAGTGCAAGTACGCAAAGGCACACTGCACGCGAGCACAAACGGCAGCACATCGCTATAATCGAAGCGCATTACAGCGAGGTGCGGTTTGACCCCATCCGTGAAACTCACGGCCATGGTCAAGGCAGCGGGTTGAGCGGCGAAGCTGAGTCCAGGGTTGCTGGATTCCGTTTTGCGCCGCTTGCCGCGGCCAACTGATCCGAATGTACTCGTTGGTTTTGATACCAACGACGACGCCGGGGTGTATCTGCTGAGCCCCGAAATGGCGATGGTTCAAACAGTGGATTT
>DASQYT010000227.1:0-14578 GCA_035639075.1 Candidatus Elarobacter sp. | reverse complement strand
GTGTTGAGCGTTGCAACGGAGGAATAAAGAGTGTTCGTTTTGCCCGATCCCGTCGGACCGGTTACCAGCACCATACCGTAAGGCTTCAATATGTTGCGTTCGAACTTCTTCAGCGACTCCGGTTCAAATCCGAGCTTGGTCATGTCCAGCCGGAGGTTTTCCTTGTCCAGCAAGCGCATGACGACTTTTTCGCCGTAGAGCGTGGGCACCGTGGAAACGCGAAAGTCCAGTTCCTTTTTCTTGCCTTCGGCCCGGTACTTGATCATGATTCGGCCGTCTTGCGGAAGCCGTTTTTCCGCAATGTCCAGCTTGGCCATGATCTTCAAGCGGCTGGTGATGGCATCCTTTAAGCGAAGCGGCGGGGTCATCACCGTGGCAAGTTGTCCGTCAATGCGGAATCTCACGCGCATTTCGAGCTCGTAAGGCTCGATGTGGATGTCGCTGGCTCCACGCTTAACCGAGTCCGTCAAGATCAGGTTGACGAGCTTGATGATGGGAGCTTCTTCCGCCGCCTTTTCAAGCGAGGCGAGATCCATCTCTGATTCTTCAGCGGCCAGCTCCAGCTCGTTCTCTTCATCAACGAGGTCCTTCATCAAGTTGCTGATCTCTTCTTGATTCGTTGATGTGCTGCCATAAAAGCGCGTAATCGCGTCGCCAATGGCGGATTCGGAGGCCACCACAGGTTCTACGTTGAATCCCGTCATGAACTTAATGTCGTCCATGGCGAAAACGTTGGTGGGATCCGTCATAGCGATGGTCAGCACAGAGCCGACACGGGAAAGCGGAATCACCTGGTAGCGCGACGCAGTGTCCTGCGGGATGAGCTTGATGACGTTGGGATCGATTTCGTAATACTTCAGGTTAATGGAAGGAACGCCGTATTGGCGGGAGAGCACTCCAGTGATGTCATCGTCGGTTATGAAGCCCATCTTCGTCAGGCAGCTTCCCAGCTTGCCTCCATTGGCGCGCTGAAATTCGAGCGCCTTTTGGAGCTGGTCCTGAGTGATCAGGCTTTCCTTAACAAGTATTTCGCCCAGACGGACGGACATCCACGGTACTCCCGGCGGGTTTGCACCCAGCGCCCACCTTAACAAATGCTGAGCGCGAAGGTAGCCAGAATTTCGAGCGCCGTTCTGAAATGGCTAATACCTGCCCACAAGTGCAGGTTCCTAATGATGTGGGACAGGTAGAAATCTTGACTTGCCTCCGTACGCTGGCTATCGTGCCAAAGAGATGTCTGCACGAACAACACGGACACTCTGACCATGAACTAACGCCGCTGACGAAAAATGTCAACGGTGTGCGCGGCGCGTGTGGCTTCTCCTCCGAAGTGAGCGCCGCACCCAGCGATTTTATTGTGGCTATAGTGATGAGTCGATCGGACAACAAGCAGCGTTGGGGTCTCGCCATCGGCGGAATCCTTCTGACCTTGCTCATGGCGGCTGTGTTCACGTTCGGTTCACTCAATGTGCCGTTTGAGCCGAAGAGCTGGCGCGACGTGATGGTGCTCTACGCGGTTTCCAGTTTTATCACCGCCGCATTTCTCGTTTTTGGTCTCATCCTGGCACGCACTGTTCTGCGCCTCTGGGCGGAACGCAGCAGAGAGCAGCTCGGTGCCCGCTTCAAGACGAAGATGGTCGTTGGCGCAATGGCCATTTCCCTTCTTCCAATCATCTTCATGTTCATCGTCAGCTACTCCTTGATCAATCGCAGCCTGTTGTTGTGGTTCCCAAAACCGCTCGAGATCGCTTCCGACGAGACGCAGAAACTTCTGAACGATCTGGGACGTGCGCAATTGCCGCGACTTCGCGGGATGGCATTGCAGGCTCAAGCAGAGGCAACTCGCCGTGGCACGGACTTCCTGCAATATGTATTCGAGAAAGGCGCGGATGCCGTCTGGATTCTGGATCGTGACGGGAAAGTGGTGAAAGGCGGCATCGTCTGCGACAACCAGCCAGAAAATCGGACCGGCGCGATTTGCGTGCAGCCGGATATGGCGGGACAGTACTTGCGTTCGTTGCCGAGTGGAGTGGAGGTTTGGTCGGCGCTTGGAAGGAGCTACTTCGCCGCTCGTGTCGCTTCTTCGCAGGAAGGCCAGCCGGGAGGATCTGTCGTTGCCGCGTATCGTACCAGCGCCGACGTTCTCGAACGGCTGACAACCATTCAATCCCAGACGCATGAGTATTATCAGGAAAAACAGGATCTGCGCGCGCTAAAACGGCAGATGCTGCTGATTCTGCTTCTTTTCACTGTGCTGCTCTTGTCCGCAGTCATGTGGGTGGCGTTGTTTCTTGCAAAGCAGGTCACCATCCCCATCCAGGCGCTCGCGGAAGGAACAAAGGAAGTTTCCTCCGGCAACTTTGATTACCAGGTTCCCGAGCAGGCTCAGGATGAGTTGGGAATACTGGTGCGCTCGTTTAACACCATGACCACGCAGTTGCGCGACAGCCGCTCACAAATCGATCAGTTCACTAGGAACCTTCAGCTAGCGGTGCAGGAACTCGAGCGCCGGCGCCAGCTGATGGAGACGGTTCTGGAAAACATTCCCACGGGAGTTATTTCGCTCGACGCAGCGGGAGCCATTATTCGCGTGAATAGTTCCGTGTCAAGGATGTTCGGAACTAGCAGCGCGGCGCCTGAATCTCAGTCTCTCGAAGGACTCCTCGGAACGGATGCCGCGCGGATCGTGCATTACTTGATGCGCAGATCTTTGCGCATGGGAGTGGTTTCGCGGGAGATCGAAACGGTCGCCGCCGGACGCGTGCTGCATCTTGCTGTCACGGTGAGCTCCTTGGGGCCGCGCCGCGCGAACACCGGCTACGTCCTCGTTCTCGACGATTTGACGGAAGTTCTCCGCGCGCAGAAATCGGCGGCGTGGCAGGAAGTCGCGCGGCGAATCGCTCATGAGATCAAGAACCCTCTGACCCCCATTCAGCTTTCAGCGCAACGCTTGTTGCGATTCCTCGAGCGCCGTGATCCCTCGCAACCCATGGCCACTCGTCACACGGAATTGGCCAAGCTCGTCCAGGAATGTTCACGGCTAATCGAGCGTGAGGTTTCCACACTCGCCGCTCTTGTCAATGAGTTCTCGCAATTCGTGCGCTTCCCTACCGCCAAGCTTGTGCCCACGAATGCCAACACCGTCGTTCATCAGGCAGTAGAAGTATTTTCCGGACGCCTTGACGGCATCACCCTCAAGACGGCACTGGCCGAGAACCTCCCGCCGATTCGCGCCGATGGCGGGTTGCTCCGAAGCGTGGTGGTGAATCTCATCGACAATGCTGCGGAGGCGCTGGAGAATTCGGCATACCGCGAGATCCTGGTTGCCACAAATGCCGACTCCGACGCGGAGACCGTGGTGATCTGCGTCTCTGACACCGGCACCGGTATTTCGCCGGAAGACAAAGACAAACTCTTCCTCCCACAGTTCTCAACCAAGGATCGCGGAACAGGTCTCGGGTTGGCCATTGCTGCGCGCATTGTTGCCGAACACGGCGGCAGCATTCACGTCGAAGACAACCTTCCGGTAGGGTCGCGCTTCCTCATCGAACTTCCTGTCGCGGAATTGACGCCCGCTTCCCTTGCCGACCACAATGGATCGGACACGACTCGATGACATCTGGACCACATCTCCTCGTCGTGGACGACGAGGCCGGCATTCGTGAATCTCTGTCCTCGATTCTCCGGGACGAGGGATATCAAGTGGAAGCGGTGGGCTCCGCGGAAGAAGCCCTGGAGCGCTCCGCCACAGGCGATTTTGAAGTCGTTCTCCTGGACGTCTGGCTGCCGGGGATCGACGGCCTCGAAGCGTTGAGCCGCCTGCAAGCGTCACCGCGCCCTCCCGCCGTGATCATGATTTCAGGACACGGCACGATCGAGACAGCGGTTCGCGCTACTAAACTCGGGGCCTTCGATTTTATCGAGAAGCCGCTCTCGCTCGAAAGGGTCATTGTTCTCGTCCGCAACGCCATTCAACAGCGCCGCCTGGAAGAGCAAAACCAGCTGCTGCGAAGCGAACTGGGCTACCGCTACCAGGTAATCGGCGATAGCGTTCCCATGAAGGCGCTACGCCAGCAGATCGCCGTCACCGCGCCGACCAACGGCCGCGTCCTTATCTATGGTGAAAGCGGCACGGGCAAGGAACTTGTTGCGCGCTCCTTGCATGCCGCGAGCCTTCGCAGCAAAAGCCCTTTCGTGGAAGTTAATTGCGCCGCGATTCCCGAGGAGCTGATCGAATCTGAGCTCTTCGGCCACATCAAGGGCAGCTTTACCGGTGCGACAGAAGACAAAATCGGCAAATTTCAAAAAGCCGACGGCGGTTCGCTCTTTCTCGATGAAATCGGCGACATGAGCCTGCGCACGCAATCGAAAGTTTTGCGCGTGCTTGAGGAACAGCGCTTCGAGCGCGTGGGCTCCAACGAAACCTTGAGCGTCGACGTGCGCGTCATCGCCGCAACGAACAAACACCTGGAGCAGGAAATTTCGCGCGGAGCATTTCGCCAGGATCTTTTCTACCGCCTGAACGTGATTCCCTTTTACGTGCCGGCTTTGCGCGACCGCAAGGAGGACATCCCCACGCTGGCCAGGTATTTCTTGGGGGAATTCAGTTCCGCCTACGGAAAGAAACTGCGTGAGCTCAGCGATTCCGCTACCGAAATTCTTGTTCGCTATCCCTGGCCGGGAAATGTCCGCGAATTGCGAAATCTTGTCGAGCGGCTGGTCATTGTTTGCCCGCAAGCACGCATCGAACCGCATCACCTTCCGCCCGAGCTTTTCCGCGGAGTAGCGGAAAGCCCCCATCATCCTTACTCAACGCTGCATGAGGCGCGTAGCGCCTACGAGCGCGAATTCATCCTGCGCAAATTGCAGGAGCATCGCTGGAACATGACGCAAACGGCGACGGCTCTCGGCCTGGAACGCAGCCACCTCTATCGCAAAATGAAGTCTCTCGGAATCGCCGCCCCTGACTAGCATGCCGTGTTGCCGAAGCGGCCACCTCGGCAAATTCCTATCTTCCCGCGCGCAAAATTCATGTAGAATCCGTTTCACCGGTGCCCCACACTTTGGAACGCTGACTGAACGCGCGGTCCTACGCGGACGTTCCTGTCCACCGCCGCTTCATTCTCTAAAATTTTGAACGCTCTTCACCGGCCGGCCCTTTCACGACGTAGGTCGGAAACTTGGAGGTCCTGATGAAGAGAGTTTTAATTTGTCTGACTGTATCCATGGCCTTCTCTGCTTTCGCCGCGCGCGCGCAGAGTCTTACTGCTGGGTCGGCCAGCGTATCGAATCTAGCCCCGCCGCCACGGACATTTTTCCCGCACAACTGGGTTCGTGGCTACACGGATTTCGAAGTCGCGCCGTCTCACAACGAACCGGACCTTGGCCGATGTACGTTTCCTCAACCGGCTAGCGCTGGCGGGACGGCTTCCACGTGCACAGCCTACGCTCGCTATCTCTACAGCGGATACATTGAGTTTCAACCAATGGGCCGAACCGCGGCACGGCATTTCTTCGTGTTTTTCCAGCCTAAATTCAGCTTTGGAAGAAACATCCCCCAGCTTACCTACACCGCGTCCATGGCGCCAATTGCTTACGACCGTTCGATCGGAGTCGGTTTTCAATTGCCAAGGAATTTTGAACTGCGCGCCACACAACATCAAGTGGATTGGCTGGGACGCTACAGCAGGTCCCTGGGCACGGCGGACCTTCATACCAATGGTTCCTACGGTCTCTACGCCACTTTTGGTGTGCGATGGTCCTTCGGTGGATACGGCCACCAGGGAGCCCCTGCGGCCTATTAACCCCTGTATCTAAACCCCGTGCTTCTTCACGCTGGCGAGAACGGGCCTCCGTTAGCACGGTTCTCAGTCTTTCTCCTCTACCTCGGTGGCAAGTCCTTCTAGTTGATATCTCCAGTCAAGTTCACGCACTTTCTGTGGGTTCTCCCGCCAATCCGGCGCGACCTTAACAAACAGCCCCAAATAGACTTTGCTACCCAGGATAGACTCAAGTTCCTTGCGGGCTTCCGTTCCGATTTTTTTCAGCATTTCGCCCTTGTGCCCGATCAATATTTTTTTCTGCGAATCGCGCTCCACGTTCATGACCACTTCGATGCGCAGCAGCTTGGGCGACTCTTCATACTTTTCAACCACCACTGCCAGTGCGTACGGCACTTCGTGGTACATCACTTGAATGGCCTTCTCGCGGATGATTTCCGCTGCCAGAAACCGTTCCGGCTGGTCCGTCACCTGGTCCTCCGGAAAATACGGCTCTCCCTCCGGCAACTGCTTCATGATCTCGTCCAGCAGTCCCTCACATCCGTCACCCTTCAACGCGGAGATTGGCAGAATCGCTGCAAACTCGAAGCTCTTCGCAAACGCCTCGATCAGCGGCAAAAGCTTCGGCTTCGGCAATCGATCGACTTTGTTGAGCGCCAGAATCGTTTTTCCGCGAAACCGCTTGGCTTTCTCCAACAGCAAATCATCCGCCTGTGAATGCATCCGGCTCGCGTCGACCATCAGCAGCAATACGTCGATTCCTTCGAGCGCGGCCGCTACTTCCTGCATCATTTGTCGTCCGAGCGCGGACTCGGCCTCGTGCAGACCGGGCGTATCGATAAAAGCGATCTGTCCCTGCGGCTTGGTCACGATCCCTTGGATGCGGTTGCGCGTCGTTTGCGGTTTGGAGGTGACAATCGCGATCTTCTGCCCCACCAGGCGGTTCACAAGCGTGGACTTGCCCGCATTCGGCCGGCCCACGATCGCCACAAAACCCGATCGGAACGCCTTCTTCTCCGGCATTGTTTTCTTTTCCATTTGTGAAAATCAGGCGTGCTTCAAAAATCTCTACAATTTCGTGGGCACAGCTTTCATCTGCTTGCGAATTCGCACTCGCAACACTTTTCTCTGGTTCGCTTCCAACACTTCGAAGCGGTGCTCCGCCAGGTCGATCTTGTCGCCTGGCGTCGGCACTTTCCCGGAAACGTGGCTCAGCAAGCCCGCTAGAGTAGTCACCGCCTCATCCGTCTTATCGCCAAACTCCACGCCAAGCAGTTTTTCAACGTCACCGATCGGCATGCTGCCGCGCATGACCAGGCCGCCATCCGGTTCGCGCACGACATCCGGCGCCGGAGGTTTTCCATCGTTCCCGCTTTCGCCGACGATCTCTTCCACCAGGTCTTCCACTGTCGCGATGCCCGCTACCGTTCCGTGCTCGTCGATAACCACGGCCAGCGGCTGACCCTTCTGGCGCATTTCACGCAGCAGCTCCGAGCCAACTTTCGTTTCCGGGATGAACAGAACTGGTTTGACCAGTTCGCGCACCTTGCGCCTCACCAAATCCTGGTCCGCAACTTGCAAAAGGTCCTGTGAGTGCACGACACCGAAAATATCGTCGAGCGTTTTCTCGTATACGGGAATCTTGTTCAATTTCGTGTCGATAACCTTGGCATGCAGCTCTTCGAGCGTGGCATCCGCCGGGATGGCCACGATGTCGGGGCGTGGCGTCATCACTTCGCGCACGCGCTTGTCGCTAAATTCAACGACTTGCTCGATCAAGTCCGCCTGTTCCGGCTCGATGATGCCCTCTTCTTCCGCGACCTCCACAAGAGCCTCGATTCCCTCCTCCGTGCGCTCTTCCTCGGTCTTTTCGACTTCGTGCTCCGAAATTCGCGCGAGCGATTCCGCGCCTTCGAGAAATACGCGCACCGGCCAGACGAGCCACATCGTGCCGCGTATCAGCGGCAAAAGGGGAAGCAGCCACCGCCCCGTTGTGCGGTACAGCAGCATATCCGGAAGAAAGTGCATGGCGATGACAACTTCGAGGACCAAGAAGACGCAGAACTCGACGAAAGACTCCCACGTGCCCGGTACGAAGTACACCACGCCGCGCGTCGTCTCCAGCACCAGGAATGCCAGCCAGAAGTGCCCGATGATCCGAAATGTGCGCCCCCCGCTCTTGCGGTTGATCTTGAGTTTTGGTTCGATCTCCGCTTCAAAGATTTCCAAATGCTCGTGGACGCGGCCCGTGGTCATTCGGCCCAATTCGCGGTAAATCAAAGTCAGGTAGGAAAAAATCGGCAGGGTAAAACCGATCAGGACAACGCTCAGGGCGTAGAGCCAACCCAAGTTAATCATGTCAGTCCGAGCCGTTTTCGCAGCTTGCGCTCAACCCGGTCCATCTCGCCGCGATCCGTTTCGTGATCGTAGCCCAGCAGGTGCAAGACCCCGTGGAGAATCAGCACTCGAAGTTCACTCGAAAACTTTCGCCCGTATTTCTTCGCGTAACGCCTCGCCGTCGCCGGCGAAATCGCAATGTCGCCCAAGTTCGCGCCAACTTCTACGGTCCGCGAGCCGTGCCGCAGGCGGACAGGTCTTCGCCGGGTCACGGTGGGAAACGAAAGCACGTCGGTGGGACCCTTCTTCTTACGATACGTCTCATTCATCCGTGCGATCTCTGTGTCGCTCACCAGGCAAACCGCCAGATCCGCTTCGTCCAGACCCAGTTCGCGTTTCACCCTACGCAGGAATACTTCGAGTGGACGCCGCGCCACGCGGACCGCTCGCTGCCGGTTGTCGATCGTTCCGCGATCGCGCTCCCTCACCGCTCGGCGGTCACCCTGAACGAAGTTCATCCTTGCTGGATTTCTTTTCCTCGTTCTTTCCCGGACTCTCTCGCCGGCGCTCCCGCTTTGCCGTTTGCGGTATTTCCGCCGCGCTGCGGTTGAGCTACATCATACTCTTCATAGGCGCGAATGATCTGCTGCACCAGGTTGTGCCGCACCACGTCCTTCTCGCCAAACTGTACCACGCCGATTCCGTCGATCTTCCCGCACACTTCCAGCGCCTCAATCAGGCCGGACTTCTTTCCCTGCGGCAGGTCGATCTGTGTAATGTCGCCGGTGATCACCGCTTTGGAGTTGAAGCCCAACCGCGTCAGGAACATTTTCATCTGCTCGCTCGTGGTGTTCTGCGCTTCGTCCAGAATCACAAACGAATCATTCAGCGTCCTTCCACGCATGAACGCCAGCGGCGCGACTTCTATAATTCCCTTTTCAAGAAAGCGTTCCAGTTTGTCCGCGTCCAGCATGTCGTACAAGGCGTCGTAAAGTGGCCGCATGTACGGATCGATTTTCTGCTGCAGCGTGCCAGGCAAAAATCCCAGCCGCTCACCCGCTTCCACCGCGGGGCGCGCCAGGATGATGCGGTTTACTTGCTTGGTAAGCAGCGCGCTCACGGCCATGGCTACGGCGATGTAGGTCTTCCCGGTTCCGCCGGGGCCGATGCCGAACATCATGTCGTGCTTCTCGATCTCTTCCATGTAGCGTTTCTGACTGGCGTTCTTCGGCGTGACCTGCTTTTTGCCGAAGGAGCGCACACGCCCGTGTTCAAACATCCCTCGTGGCGATTCGTGCGGCTCCTCCGTCGCCACGCGCACCAACGACTTCACCTCCGCCGCCGAAAGCGCTTTGCCGTGCCGCGTCAGGTGGTTGTACTCCTCCACGATTTTCACCGCCTGGTCGACACTGTCCTGCTCGCCTTCGATGGTCAGCCGCGTGTCGTGCAGGTGCGTGCGCACGCGCAGCGAGTCTTCGAGCAAGCGCACGTTTTCATCGAGCGTGCCAAAGAAGGGTTCAATTTGTCCGGAGATGTGAACGGTACGTCGCATCCAATTGGAAGGTCTTCCTGTTACGGGAACCGGGTGGCCGATGGGATTCCTCCTGTTGTTGCGTGGCCGCTTCGTGAGCCACTCACGGAGAAACTCTTTTACACCCTAACGCACCACTCCGTCGCGGTCAAGTTACGGCTTCATAACATTTGCGGCTTCATGGCATCGAAACTTCGCAGCCTCCATCCACACTAACGAATCGCGAAGTTTCCCTTGACTTTCTTTTACATTCTGATATACTTCACTTTGTAATAAATTGCGTTTAGAGTGCGGGAGCTTGCTCCCGCTTTTCTTTTTCAAGGCGACTGTCTCCGCCCTGCCATCACGAAACAAGCCAAGGTCGCGTCCTTTAGAATCAATCGCTTACGAATTGCAAATTTTGTAAGCCCTTTCTTTTGATATCCATGCAAATTGATGCCGGGGGTGGGGGTACTCAAGCCTTAAACAGCCCCAACTTGTCGAGAATCATCGCTCCAGTCGAACCGTTACAATGTTCTCCTATGAAGTGTCCCGGCTGCGGAACTGACATGATTGCCATGACTCTGGAAGCCCGCTTACGCGGACAAGTCACCATCGACGTGTGCGCCGCTTGCCAGGCGTTCTGGTTCGATCATTTCGAGAGCCTGCAGCTCTCTCCCGGCTCCACGCTGAAGCTCATGAAGTGTATCGGTGAACACTCTTCGCAGGGTAAGCCATCGTTGCCGGACGCGCTCCAGTGTCCGCGGTGCGGCACGGCGCTGCACCTCGCTCACAACATGCAGCGAAACATGCCGTTCACGTATTGGCGATGCGGAAACGAAGACGGCCACTTCATCGGTTTTTTCGAGTTCCTGAAAGAAAAGAATTTCATCCATTCGCTATCGTCGGAGCAGATCAAGGAGTTGCGGCAGAACGTTCAGTTTGTGAATTGCTCCAATTGTGGAGCGTCCATCAACCTGGAATCCAATTCTGCGTGTCCCTACTGCCACGCGCCCATCTCCATGCTCGATATGAAGCAGCCGCAGCGGATGCTGGACCAGCTCAAGCAAGCTGCCGAGCCGAAGCCGATCGATCCGGCGCTTCCCATGAAACTCGCTTCCGCAAAGTTGCAACTGGAAACCTCCCTGGCCGATCATGATCGCGGCCCCGAATGGTGGAGCGATGCTGCCTCGTACGGCCTGGTGCAAGCCGGCCTGAACGCCGTCACCCGCTGGCTCAGCGAAAAGCTGGTCGATTGATCGCTATCGCATCCTAACTAGAGAATCCAAGCCCGCCTCCGAGAAGGCTGCGGCTTCGCTAATGACTCAGTTTGAAAAATGAGTCCCTACCGACCTTTGGGTAGTGGGTCGGTTTAACTCTTTCTGTAACCGAACTTGATTCGCGATGGATTTGAGGAGAGGGTGTAATTCTCGGCGCTACGCCCGTAGACTGCGAAAAGGAATTCGGCCTATGATGCAACGAGGAGGTTGAACCCTTGACTGCTAACGCTTCTGCTAGCTTCGCGATACTCGTCTCTATGATCGCTTTAATTTGGCAATCCGTACAATTCTTTCTGACTCGATCTAGCGACGCAAAGAATCGTCAGTTCGATGCGTATCATCGACTGGTTAAAGAACTGGTCCAACCATCTGAGACTGGAAAGACCTATGTCGATCGACAATGCGCGGCAGTGTTCGAGCTGCGACGCTTCAAGAATTATGAGGAGTTGACTGTCAGGATTTTGATGGGATTAAGAGATGACTGGCGAACTAGCGGCAGTTTCCACCCGCGGCTCGCTAAGGAGCTTGAGTTGACCCTCGATTCCTTCTCGAAAAGATCCCAAGCTGCAGTGCGGTCAAACTGAGCCGCTACAGATCTTTCAGCCTGACTCGTTTGACAAAGGTGGGAGCGTCGTTTAACGTTAGAAGTTTGAGCGATACCCAAAAGGAGCAATAGATGGCGCAGGGACAGGCTACCAAAGTTAAGAAGAAGAAAAAGTCAGTCTTGAAGCGCGCGGCGCAATCCCGTCAGCGCGCCGAAGTGAATCGCGCCAACCGCACCCGGGTCCGCACGCTGATGCGCCGTATGCGCACCGCCATCACCGCCGGCGATCCCACCGCAGCCGGCAACCTGCTCCATCCCACGATGTCGGCAATCGACCAGGCCATCGCCAAGGGCGTGCTGCACGAGAACACCGCCAACCGCTACAAATCGCGCCTCACCGTGGCTTACAACGGTATCAAAGCGAAGGCCGCCGCCAAGTAGCAAGGGCTCTCCCGCTTTTCGATCTTGGGTTTTGTAGGGGCGGGCCTCGGCCCGCCCGTTCTTTTTCTTCCTGTGAGGCCCGATGTCAGCAGCGGTCCCGGTCACAAGAGTTTCCCAGTCGCGCCTTACGGAAGCACTGCGCGAAACTTCCGAATTCGGCGCCACCTTCAGCGACCACATGCTTGTCGCCGATTGGGAAGCGGGCTCCTGGAAGCAGCCGCAAATCGTTCCCTTCGGCCCGATTTCCTTTTCTCCCGCATTGACTCCCTTCCATTATGGCCAGGCCATTTTCGAAGGCTTCAAAGCGCACCGCAACGCTAACGGCGGCGTCGCGCTGTTCCGGCCGCGCGAAAATTTCTGTCGATTAAATCGTTCCGCGGCGCGCCTCGCCATGCCGGAAATTCCAGAGCCGCTCTTCCTCGAAGGCGTTAAAGAACTCGTCCGCCTCGACCGCGATTGGGTTCCGCATCGCGAAGGCGGCTCTCTCTACGTCCGCCCAACTTACTTCGGCGTCGACGACACGCTTCTCGTTCGCCCCGCCAATCGTTTCCGCCTCATCGTCATGACTTCTCCCGTGGGCCCGTACTTCGCGCAGCCCATTCGTCTGCTCGCCGAAGAACGCTTCGTCCGCGCCTTTCCCGGCGGCACTGGCGACAGCAAAGCCGCGGGCAACTACGCCGGTGGACTCCTCGCCGCGCGTCTCGCCCAGGAAAAAGGTTTTCACAACGTGCTCTGGCTTGACGGCATCGAACGTCGCTACGTCGAGGAATCCGGCGTCATGAACGTCTTCTTCGTTCTCGACGGCAAAGCCATCACTCCACCTCTCAGCGGCACAATTCTTCCCGGCGTCACGCGCGATTCTGCTCTGACTTTGCTTCGCGAGATGGGCATCCCCGCCGAAGAACGCCAAATCTCCATTGACGAAATTCTCTCCGCTCACGCCGCGGGAAAACTTACCGAAGCCTTCGGCGCGGGAACCGCAGCCATCGTCGCTCCCATCGCCTGCATCCGCTACCGTGATCGCGACCTGCAATTCCCCGCTGTTTCAGATTCCTCGGTCGCCGCGCGCCTTCGCTCTCGCCTCGTCGCCATTCAAACCGGCCGCGAGGCGGACACGCAAAACTGGCTCTTGCCCGTTTAGGATCATCGGAAGGAGTCCACGCGATGAACTACTACGCCCTGTTCTACGAAGTTGTCGATGACTTTGCCGCCCGTCGCGCGCCCTTCCGCCGCGAACACTTGCGCCTGGCCGCCGAAGCTCGCAAGCGCGGTGAAATCCTTCTTGCCGGCGCGCTTGCCGAGCCCGCCGACCGCGCTTTGATTGTTTTTCATGGCGCGGACAAAAGCCTCGCCGAAGCCTTCGCTCGCCAGGACCCTTACGTAGTGAACGGCCTCGTCAAAAAATGGGAAGTGCGTCCCTGGAACGTCGTAGTCGGTAACGAGCCGCCCTCTTCCTCGTCATCTTCCGCGCCGGCGCCTGGGACCGTTATGCGTCGTTGGACTGCTCGCACGGCGAAAGCTCAATTGCCCGAATATCTCGAACACTTTTCAAAGAATGTCCTGCCCGAGCTTCGCCGCGTGCATGGTTACCTGGGTGCCGCTGTTTTCCTTCGGCGCCTCGAACGTGAAATCGAAATCGTCGTCGAAACCAATTGGGATTCCCTCGAATCCGTTCGCAACTTCGCTGGCCCGGACCTCGAAGCTGCCGTCGTCGCACCCGTGGCTGCCGCCCTGCTTACGGGCTTTGACCGGCGAGCTCTCCATTCCGAAGTCGTGCTGACCGATCGCGCCTAGCTCGCGCACCCCCATCACGAGCAAGAAAGGGGTGGCCCCGAAACGGCTTCAATTCTTCCGTCCCGTGTCCTAAAATCTCTATTCTGTGAACTCTGTGTTGTCTGTCTGCTCGGTGTTGAGTTTTTCCTGCTTTACTCTAGCCGCCGGCAGCTTTCGCTTCGCCGCTCGTCAACTGCGCCACCAGAAATTCCATCACCGTTCGCGGCTCCGCTCCGCTGCCCTTGAGCTGGTCATCCGCATTCCGCAGCGCGCGCAGCCCTGCCAGCAATCGCGGTTTCGAAATCTTGCGCGCATTTTGCAGCGCCAATTCCGCCTGCTCGGGGCGCATCCCAAGCGCCCGCGCCGCTTGCCAGCCATTCGTCACGCCCTTCACTTCGCTTGCCTCGATCAACTTGCGGTACATCCAGGCCATCGCGCCAAGCATTTGCAGAGGCTCTTCCCCATCCCGCAGCAGGCGGTCTAGGAATTCCAGCGCCTTCTTCGGCTGCCGCGATGCCAGCAGATCCGCCAATTCCCAAACCGTCGTCGTCTTCTCGGAAATCACCAGCGCGGTCACATCCGCTCGCGCAATAATTTTCTTGTCCGCCGCATACGTTGCCAGCTTGTCGATCTCCGTTTTCAAACACATAAGGTCCGCCGCCACGAATTCTGCCAAGTCTTCCGCCGCGCCCTTTTCGAACTCGACTCCTTGTTCCTTCCCAATCGCTCGAGCCAGCGCCACTGCCGCCGCTTGCCGTCCCCCGGTATTGTCGCCAAGCCCGCATTCCACGACAAGCGCCTTCTCCCCCAGCATCTTTCCAAGCTTCATTCGCTGATCCAGCGTCGTCGCTTCCACCACCAGCACCGTGAATGGGGCGGGGTCTTCCAAGTACGCGCCGAGCTGCGCCACAGC
>DASQYT010000226.1:0-4428 GCA_035639075.1 Candidatus Elarobacter sp. | reverse complement strand
ATACGAGCCGTTTCCGTTGATTCATCGTCTGGTGGCGAGCGTCTCCGGACAGGTGGGCGGCTTTCACAAAGGAAACAAGTACGTCGTGGGGCAGCTTCCTGGCGGGAACACATTCGGCGTTTTCATCTGCTACGAAGCTATCTTTCCCGGCGAAGTGCGCCACTTTGCGGCGAATGGCGCGCAGGTGCTCATCAATATTTCGAATGACGGCTGGTTTGGCCGCTCCGCCGCGGCCGAACAGCATCTGCGCATGGCTCGCGTGCGCGCCGTAGAAAACCGCCGCTGGCTGGTGCGCGCAACGAATAACGGCTTTACGGTTTCCGTCGATCCCTACGGTCGCGTCTTCGAGACAATTCCTCCGGATGTTCGTAGCGCCGCCGATCTCCCCTATGACTTTCGCACCGATGGGACGATTTACACAAGGTTTGGCGATTGGTTCGCTTGGCTCTGCGTGCTTGTTTCCGTTATTCTAGTTGCTGGAACTTTTCGAAAGGCAAAGTAACGGCCGTTCCATGGCGGACGTCTTAACAAAACAAGCATGATCCTCGAAGATCTCCAGCATCGCTACGAAGGGCTCAAGCAGCGAATCACGCTCGTGCGGAGCTATCTTTGACGCGCCGCAATACCGCGAGCGCCTGAAAGTTCTCGAAGAACGCGTCGCTGACCCCAATTTCTGGAACAATCAGGAAGCGGCGCAAGGCGTACTCCGCGAGCGCAAGCGCGCCGAAGAACAAATTGCCGCGGACGCGAAACTCACCTCCCTCTCCAGCGACATTGAGACGTACATCCATCTCGCCCAAGAAGAAACCAACGTCGAGCAAAAGAACGATCTGCTGAAAGAACTGGACCGCGAGCTTGGCGCCGCGGATGCGTACATCTCCGAACTGGAAACCAGGACGCTGCTTTCCGGAGAAACCGATCACCTCAACGCCATCATGACCATCAAGCCCGGCGCGGGCGGGACGGAATCGCAGGATTGGGCTTCCATCCTTCTCCGTATGTACTTGCGATGGGCGGAACGCCGGGGAATGACGGCCGAGATTCTTGATGAGACTCCCGGAGAAGAAGCCGGCATCAAGTCGGCGACGATCCAATTTTCCGGTGAAAATGCTTACGGTCTCCTTGCGGGCGAAACCGGCGTTCATCGTCTCGTGCGGATTTCGCCCTTCGATCAAGCCGCGCGCCGCCATACTTCGTTTGCGTCCGTCTTCGTGATTCCCGAGATCGACGACCGCATCGAAATCAATATCCGGTCCGAAGATCTTCGCGTGGACACGTTCCGTTCTGGTGGCAAAGGTGGCCAGAACGTCAACAAGGTGGAGACCGCTGTGCGCATCACGCACATCCCCACGAACATCGTCGTTGCGTGTCAGGCGCAGCGTAGTCAGGGCAAGAATCGTGAGATGGCCATGAAGATGCTCCGCTCGCGCCTCTACGATCTGGAAGTCCAGAAACGGCAGGCACACACCGACAAACTCGACGAAAGCAAATTGGACATTTCCTTCGGCAGCCAAATCCGGTCCTACGTTATGCAGCCTTACCGCCTGATTAAGGACCACCGCACTAAATTCGAAGTAGGCGATGTGGACCGGGTAATGGACGGTGACCTGGACCCCTTCATCCGTTCCTACTTGATGGCCAAGAAGACGAAGGGAAGACTCGACATCCAGCCCGACGACGATGCGGACGCGGCTCAGCCTTTTACCGTTTAATGCGGCTAATAGCTGTTCAGGGCCTGATTTCGACCGTTTAATGCTCCAATAAGCTTTTTGAAATCAATGCGTTGATTCTTTGCGCCCCGAATGGTATTTTTGTAAAGACTAGACGAAGTCCTCGAACTAGGGAAGCCACTGCGGTACTTCTGATGAAACACGTGGCCGCGAAACGCGAGCCACAAAGCGCAAATAACGCAGCCAACAAGGAGAATTTGTTTTGAGCCAAGCCCTACGCAATTTCCTATTTACGTCGGAGTCCGTCACCGAAGGCCATCCTGACAAGATTGCTGACCAGATTTCTGACGCCGTCCTCGATGAAGTGATGAAGCACGACCCGAAGGGACGTGTCGCCTGCGAAACGCTCGTTACCACTGGCCTGGCGGTCATCGCCGGCGAAATCACCACTGCAGCGCACGTTGATTACGATGAACTCGTTCGCGGCACCATTCACGGCGTCGGTTACGACCGTGCCAAGTATGGCTACGATGCCGGTACGTGCGCGGTCATGTGCACGGTGAAGCGCCAGTCGCCAGATATCGCCATGGGCGTGGATACTGGCGGGGCAGGCGACCAGGGCTTGATGTTCGGGTTCGCTTGCGATGAAACCGAAGAATTGATGCCCATGCCCATCCAGCTCGCCCACCGCCTCACGCAGCGCCTCTCCGAGATTCGCAAATCCAACAAAGTTGATTTTCTCCGGCCCGACGGAAAGTCTCAGGTCACGATTGAGTACCGCAATGATCGCCCGGTGCGCGTCGACTGCGTGGTGATCTCGACGCAGCACAGCGAGAAGGTGTCCAACATGGACCTTCGCGACGCCATTACCGAGCACGTGATCAAGCCGATTATTCCTGCATCCATGCTGGATTCGAGAACGAAATATCACATCAACCCGACCGGCCGCTTCGTTATCGGCGGTCCGATGGGCGATGCGGGTTTGACCGGACGCAAAATTATCGTTGACACCTATGGCGGTTACAGCCGTCATGGTGGCGGCGCGTTTTCCGGCAAGGATCCCTCAAAGGTAGACCGCTCGGCTTGCTACATGGCGCGCTACATCGCGAAGAACATCGTGGCTGCGGGCCTGGCGCGGAAGACGGAAGTTCAATTGGCTTACGCTATTGGCGTTGCCGAACCTGTCTCCGTTATGGCGGAAACCTTCGGTACCGCCGTCGTGCCGGAAGAAAAAATCACGGCGCTGATCCGCGAATTCTTCGCACTGACACCCAAGGCCATTATCGAGATGCTCGACCTGCGCCGTCCGATTTACAAAGCCACTGCCGCTTATGGCCACTTCGGCCGTAGCGGACCCGGATTCACCTGGGAACGCACCGACCGCGCGGATGCTCTCCGCAAAGCCGCGGGCCTCGGCGCAGCCGCGGTTGCGGAAGTCGGAGCACGCGTCTAACTTTCGAATCAGAGCAGCACAATACCGGCAGCAAGCAGCCTTTCACCCGAGTAGTTAGCTTACTGCCCTCCGGCTCGAAATCCAAAATTGAGGAGCAACACATTGGCAATCGCTGAACTGAAAAAAGGTGATGTGAAAGACATCAGGTTTGCCGATGCCGGCAAGCGCAAGATCGAATGGGCTGGCCAGCAAATGCCCGTGCTGGAATCGATCCGCAAGCGTTTCGTGAAGGAGCAGCCGCTCAAGGGCCTGCGCGTTTCCGCCTGTCTGCACGTGACCAGCGAAACCGCGAACTTAATGATTGCGCTACGCGACGGTGGCGCCGATGCCGTGCTGTGCGCGTCCAATCCGCTCTCCACTCAGGACGAAGTCGCCGCTTCGCTCAATCGCGACTACAATATTCCAACGTTTGCCATCAAGGGCGAGGACAACGACACTTACTACTCGCACTTGAGCGCTGCGCTGGAGCACAAGCCGCAGTTCACCATGGACGACGGCGCGGACCTGGTAACCATGCTGCTCACCAAGCGGACTGATCTCGTCCCGAACGTAATTGCCGGAACGGAAGAAACTACCACGGGCGTAATTCGCCTGCGCGCCATGGCCAAGGACGGCACCTTGAAGTATCCAATCATCGCCGTCAACGATGCCATGACCAAGCACTTCTTTGACAATCGCTACGGCACCGGGCAATCCACCATTGACGGCGTTATTCGCGCCACCAATGTGCTCCTCGCGGGTCTCAAAGTTGTGATCGCCGGGTATGGCTGGTGTGGCCGCGGCGTGGCCATGCGCGCCAAGGGTCTTGGCGCGGACGTGATCGTCACGGAAATCGATCCAGTCAAGGGCATAGAGGCCGCCATGGACGGCTTCCGCGTAATGCCCATGGCCGAAGCCGTGAAGGAAGGCGACGTTTACATCACCGTGACGGGGAACAAGAGCGTGATCCGCGCTGAACACTTCGAAAAAATGAAGGGCGGAGCGATTGTATGCAACTCCGGCCACTTCAACGTGGAAATCGACATTCCGGCGCTAGAGAAAATGTCCACCGGCAAGCGCGAAGTTCGTCCCCTCGTGGACGAATACCAACTCAAGGACGGCCGCAAAGTTTACCTGTTGGGTGAAGGGCGCCTCGTCAATCTCGCGACCGCCGAAGGGCATCCTGCTGCCGTAATGGACATGAGCTTCGCCAATCAAGCGCTCTCCGCCGAATATCTGCGCGCGAATCACAAGACACTAAAGCCGCAGGTGTACGTCGTTCCCGAGCACTTGGACAAGGAAATCGCGCGCCTTAAGCTCGATTCC
>DASQYT010000225.1:0-2417 GCA_035639075.1 Candidatus Elarobacter sp. | reverse complement strand
GTTGCCGATGCGACAGACGATCCACCTGCTGAAACGCATTCGAAAAGAGACGGACTCCATCGTGATAACCGGCGGTGAACCGACGCTGCGAGCCGACATCGAAGAATTGACGGAGGCGGCGCGGTTCGAATGCAAGTACCGCTCGCTGCTGCTGATCACCAACGGGACACTGCTGGATCGCAAGCCCCGAATCCTGCGAGCGGTGACGGGACTGGTGGTAAGCCTGGACGCGCTGGCGGCCGATCCGACCAATCCGCTCTCGAAACCTGCGGCGCTGCCGAAAGTACTGGAAAACCTGGAGCTGGCAAAGGAGCTGCTGGGCAGCCCGCGGCGGATCACCGTCAGCACGGTGATCGAGCAATGGAATATCGGTGAAGTCGAGCGGCTACTGGACTGGTGCGGGGAGCAGGGATTCGTGTTTGCGGCGCAGTCCGCGCAGATGGAGAAAATGCCGAACCTGGCGCTGCTGCAAAATCCACAGTATCAGGCGCTGGTAGACAAAATCATTGAGCGGAGGCGCAAAGGCGCTCAGCCCATCAACGGCACGCCGCGAACGATTGAGACGCTGCTTCGATTCGGTAGCTTCGAGTGCTATCCGACTATGTTTCCACGGGTGTATCCGAACGGAGACGTTTTCTATCCCTGCGAGCCGTTGCGTAAGGTTGCCGGTAATTTGCTTCGGGACGGTTCGTTGAAGAAAGTATTTGCGCGTGGCAAGAAGATTTATGGAGATATTCCGCCCTGCCAGGGGATTTGCTACCTGTTCGGAAACGTGCTGTCGCATTATTACGTGAATGATTTTTGGGGGCTGGCGGGGGATTTCATTCGGTAGGGCAGAAATTTCTAGGAGAATCTTTAATTAAGGTCGGCGATTTTTTTGTCGAGGTGGGCGAGGGCGGCTTCAAGGGACTTGCGGTGATTGGGATTAGTGGCTGACGCGAGGTCGTTGGCGATGCGGATGCGCGATAACTGAAGATCCTTGCGCGATTGCTCGCGCATGAGTTGTTCCGGAGTTTTCTGTCCTGCAGCCCCTTTATGCTTGGGCTCTTCCGTCTCGGCAACCTGTGCTTCGACGTCCTTGCTTTCCCAGCCCCGTGCCATGCCTATAGTTTGCCACACTTTGCCCAAGCCGTGCACGATTCAAGCAAGAAAATTACCAAAGACGAATCATGCGCCCGCCGCGCGGCGTTGGGGAAGAACAGGAAGAGCGGGGCGCATCACGCTGCGGATGGTGGTTTCAGCGACGCGCGCGAGGTGCTCGGCGAAAGCTCCGCGATAGGCAAAGACGGCTGTCTTGTTCGCCCAGTTGACGCGTAGGAACCAGCGGCCATGGGATTCTCCAGCTTGTACGGACGTGATTTCGGCGACGGGGATTTCCAGAAAAGATTCGAACCGGGCATCGCGCACGGAAATAAGTTTGTCACCGACAAAAAGCTGTGCGCCAAAGGAAGGCGCGTCTCCCAGCTTGAAGCGGCCGCCGTTGACGACTACCAAAGCGTCCAATTCGCGAGCCTTGTCACCGGCAATGACATCTGGCCTGGCGGGAGGCAGAAGAATGGCGCTGATGAACATGGCCAGACCAACGATGGCCGGAACGAAACTGCTGCCGAGACCGAGCGGGAGAAGCACCAGGGCGGCTCCGGCGATTCCCAGGAAAACCCGGAAGAACATCCAAGAGCGCGGGTTGCGACGCAAGTGCATGATTCTTGGCACGATCAAAACGAGAGCAAAGAGCCCTCCGATCGCAGCGTTGCGCAACCTTCCACCGGATACTTGAGGTTGCGATTGCGGGCTGGAAGTAGGGCTCATGGATGGTCAATCATTCAGGGATGCAAACTTTTGATTTCGCGCATGCGTGCAAAAGCGCGCCGCACGTGGGGAATGGTGATGGAGCCGCCGACGATCAACGCGACGTTGAGCGCGTCAATCACTTCATCGCGTTTCCAGCCTTCTTCTCCGCAGCGGACCAGGTGATAGGTGATGCAATCGTCGCAGCGCAACACGGCGGAGGCGACTAAGCCGAGTAATTCTTTGGTTTTGGTGCCAAGCGGGCCGGGCTCGTAGGCCTGGTGATCAAGAGCGAAGAAACGCTTCATCCCCAGGTGGCCGCAACCGAGAATTTCCTCGTTCAGGTCAGCGCGAAATTTCTGAAAATCTTCCAGGCGATCGGCCATGATTCCTCCGGAGAATAAATGCCGGCGCACCAACCGTGCCAGCTATTATGAACCAACTCGGAGCCAGGTGTTAACGCACATAACTCGGGGCACGAAACTCAAGGCGCATAGCCGGGGCCGCGGAGCACTTTCCCTGGAAGAGCGCCGGTCATCATGGTCTGGTCGATGACCGGCACGCCGTTCACGAGCACATAATCCATCCCTTGCGACAGTTGGTTGGGATATTCGAAAGTCGCGACGTCG
>DASQYT010000224.1:0-7164 GCA_035639075.1 Candidatus Elarobacter sp. | reverse complement strand
GATGTGCGCCATCGCATAGGCACGCATCTCGACCATCGGGGTCAGAGCAAATAGCGGCAGGCCAGCCGAGAAATCGGTCATGGCGATATTCCAACGCTCGATGCTATCGGCGCTGCCGGTCGCGAAGGCGCGCGCCGGCATAAGCAGGGCGAGGCCAATCAGTACGGCGGAAAAGAAGGCAATAATCTGGAATGGACTACGTTTGATCTTCATGTCGTTCTCCTTGAGTCCTGAGATGTGAAGGGCCGGTGAGCCGCATCGACCTAGCCCAGGCCAAGCTGGAGCCAGGCTCCGAGCCAGGCAGGCTGTTCGTGAATGGTGTGCGGTTCCATTTGAGTTTCTCCGGGGTTTCAAAACGTCGCGATGAATTCCGGGTGGTTACCTGCCGGAAAGGGTGAGCCGGCCATAGGGGTCAGTGCGCCCGTCGAGGCGTTCAGTGTGAAGCCACTAACATTCGCCGCGCCGTCATTGGTGACATAGAGGAACTGGTTGGTGGGATCGATGGTTATTGAATAGGCGTTCGCGCCGGCACTGACCGGGAATCCCGCAAGCGCAGTAAGGGCACCTGTTTTCGCGTCGATGCTATAGCCGACGACGTTCGCGCCCGACGTGACATACAGGTAGTTACCGGTCGTGGTGATGTAATGGCTTACCGGTAAGGGAAATGGAGAGCCGCTGAGCGGCGTCAATGTTCCGCTGGCCGGGTCGATACTGAAGCCCGATATGCTTGGGTTCGTGGCGTCGGGGTTTGCCGTGTAGAGAAATTTGCCGCCCCAGAGCGCCAGACTAAGCGGATTGCCGCCAGCGGGAAACGGTGATCCGGACACTGGGGTCAGGTCTGTAAAAAATGCCGAAATGTCGTTCGAGCCACCGTGGTTCGCCACGTAGATATATCCGTAACTATTGACAATCGACGTCGGGTTCTTGCCCGAGGCACTTGTAGAGGTCCCGGTCAGTGCTCCGGTGTTCGGATCGATGGTGTAGGCGGAAACGTTGTCAGAGCCGGCATTCGCAACGTACAGAGACGATCCATAGAGGGCCATGGCCTGGGGGTCGGTACCGGCGGCAAAGGGGGAGCCGGGAGCGGCGGTCAATGCGCCAGTTGTGTTGTTGACGGTAAAGGCGG
The DNA here is from genome assembly GCA_035639075.1 of Candidatus Elarobacter sp. GTDB lineage: Bacteria > Acidobacteriota > Terriglobia > Acidiferrales > UBA7541 > Acidiferrum. The sequence continues at coordinate 6,038 of DASQYT010000224.1, read as the reverse complement.
AAACGTCATTGCTGTCCTCATTGCCGACGAAGACATATCCGCTGGCAGGGTTTTTGAAACCAAAAATTGTGTGAGGGGAGGCGCCCGTGGCAATCGGTGTGTCGATGACTGTGAGCGCGCCGGTGGTCGCGTCAACGCTATACGCCGAGAGCGTATTGTCCGCGGCATTTGTGACATAGAGGAATGTCGCACAGGTCACTGTGACGCTGGCGTGAATCCTGACTGCCGCGTCATTGATTACGCACCACTGCGGAGGAAAATTAGGCTGGTTGGTAATGAGGACGTAATCGGGGCCCGAGTATCCCGCGGGATAAACAGAGTCCAGGATGAACGCGCCGTTGGCACCGACCTGGAGCGGACTGTGGCAAGAACCCTTCTGTCTACTTCCTGAACAAATTTCAAGTGTCAAACCTGAGCCCACCAGCCCCGATACCGTGCCTCCCACCGTGTAACGGGGTGGCGGCGGAGGTGGCGAACCTGAGTCACCGCCCCCGCCCCCGCACCCGACCATGAGCAGAGCCAGAACCGTCACAGATCCGATTGAGCGAAACATGATGATCCTCTTGCAGTGGTACCGGAGTCGGCCTCTTTGATGTCATTAGGCCAAGAAAGGCCAAATCAGCGCTTGAGTTTGCGACGAGCAGGCGCTTTTCGAGTATGAAGTCCTTCAATCCGGACACGAATCGGTCACGGCGCATCGGCAATCCATGGCGCTGCGATTCGTGCGCACGGCAGGGGACTTGCTCTGCGTTGCGGTTTCGTTGAGAGTGTTGGGAGAAAGCAATCCCAGCGTGGCCATCCTGCTTTGTCAATCATTCCCACGAAGTTGGATGTGAGGCCGAGCGCACTGCCGGCGGCAACGGCGGGCGCTCGGTTGGGAACTGCTTTAGGTCTCGGCGCTGTGATCGCGTTTGCGTTGTCGCTACAGTATTTCGCGCAACCCTTTGTTTGGCGCAATTGGCCGGTGGAGGAAGTGCTGGAGGGCTGGCTGTTCATTTTTCGCGATCGCCTGATTGTGACTGTACTTATCGCCGCCGCGATCAGTGCAACGGCCCTGGTGCGTACCGAGTCGCTGCAACTACGGGCGGTATTGTTGGCAGTTGGAGTGGTCATCGGCGCGGTAAGCGGCGAATTGATTGTCGGCCGGTTATACGGCCAACTTGACGGCAGCAGCTCCCTCACCGCGCACGCATTGCGTTGGAGTGCAGTGGCACTCGCGGTATCCGCAATGTTTTATCTGTGGCGCATGTCTTCCGACGCAAATGAACAATTGCGTAACGAAACATTGCGCCGCTTGAACACCGAACATCTGCTGACCAATACGCGGCTGGCTGCGCTGAGGAGCCAGATTGAGCCTCACTTCCTATTCAATACCTTGGCGACACTGCGCTGGCTGCAGCGTACTGAGCCCGAGGCCGGCGCGCGCATGCTCGCGAGCTTTATCGATTACTTGCGTCGCATGGCGCCGATGCTCGAGTGCAGCGAGGTATCACTCGGGGAAGAGATTGACTTGATGCGAGCTTATCTTGAGGTTGTCGAAATGCGCATGGGCGGGCGCCTGCACGTCGCAATCGACGTCCCGCTGGACTTGCGGCGCGCTCGAGTCCCCCCGCTGGCGCTGGCCACGCTGGTCGAGAATGCGGTTAAGCACGGCATATCACCCGCGCAATACGGCGGAGAAATCGCGATCCTCGCGCATGAAGTCGAGCATCAGCTTGTTCTTAGTGTCACCGACACCGGGGCAGGCTTTAATCCGGGCTCCGGCAGCGGCACCGGAATCGGGCTCAGCAATGTGTGTTCACGCCTTTCGACTTTGTATGGCGCGCTCGGGTCTTTGCGGGTCGAGGCCAACACACCGACAGGCGTGCGCGCCACACTGAGGTTGCCCTGTCATCTGGTGCCGCCACAGTGATCGGCGAATCGAGCACGCGCCGTCGGCGGATTCTCGCCTGGGGTACGGCCTGGGGCATCGCCATGACAGTCGTCGAGCAACTGGCATTTACACCCGGCGAGGCCTGGGCCACGGCAAGTATGCTGTTGTGGTGGCTGACGAAGTGGTTGACTCCCGTGTGGTGTCTAGTGGGATGCATTTTTGTGTGGGTGGCTGATCGCGCTGTGCGCCAGCACAAGATTCGCGGCTCACTGCTCGGGTGGCTAACGGTCGCGGTGATTTCGGCCATCGGGCAGCCTTTACTTAGTATCCGCGTGCAGACGTGGATTCGCGAATTCCTGCCGGACGCGGCTGCATTGACAACGCACGGGGCCGGGCAAATCCCGCTTCATCCACCCACGATGTCGCTCGCGGTATACAACCTTTGGATCAATTTGTTTTACGGCGGCCTGCTGATGATGGCCTACTCATTGACGCTGCGACGCGAGCGTATGCGCTCCTTGTTGCACGCGACTGCGGTCGCTCGCAATCATACCCAGGCAATCCTTGATGAGGCCCGACTCCAGGCATTGCAAAGACAAGTGGATCCCGCTCTGTTACTGAATTCGATGGGTGAACTGGAAAAGCGCTACCGCAATGAGCCTGAGCGGGCTGAGCGCCTGTTGGAAATGCTGGTTGAGTTTCTGCGCTGCGCAATGCCTGGTCTGCGCGAACCCATATCCACGGTAGAAGCCGAATTGCGCCTGGCGCGCGCCTATGTAAGATTGCAGGAAGAGCGCGGATCGGGCTCTGGCTGGAGCATCGAGGAGTTACAACACGGAGCTTTGCAGGCGCAGTTCCCGAGCCTGTTGATGCTGCCCCTCTTGGCGCTGGGAGCCGATGGCTCGAACTCACTGTTGACAACCCAGGCTGCCAATGGCCGCGTCACACTGACCTTGAGTGGCCTTCGCGAAGCGTCTCTTGATTTCGAGCAACTTCTGCGAACTCGCTTACAAAGCGTGCACGGCGAGGCTTTTACCGTCAAACGAGATCCATCGACAAAGACCGTGCTGGAGATAACGTTGATCGCCGAACCATAAGGAGCATTCAATGAACCCCGAACAACCCGATGGCTTGCGCCGGGCCTTACTTGCGCTGCTGCCCATGCTCGTCATCACAGAAGACTCGGGCGCCCAAGATGCCGTTCAGAGCCAACCGCAGAACTATCGCGTTGCATTTGAGAACGATAAGTTGCGCGTGCTCGAATACAGCGGCCGTCCGGGTATGGGAGTCTGTGGTGATGGAATGCATTCGCATCCGGCACATCTCACCGTCCTCCTGTCGACCGGCAAAGTCCGCATCAAAACGCCGGACGGCAAAGTTGAGGTCCACAGTGATCCGGTCGGTGCGGTATTCTGGAGCAATGCGGTGACGCACGAGGTCGAGAACATCAGCGGCAGCAATATCCGTTCTCTCCTCATTGAGCTCAAGAGCGCTCGCTGCTGAATGTCAATGAGCCCACCGACCGCAATTATCGCGGAGGACGAAAAGGCGTTGCGCGATGAACTGCGGCAGCGGTTGAGCGAGCTGTGGCCCGAACTTCTCGTGATAGGAGAGGCCGGCACCGGGATCGAAGCATTGCAACTGCTGGAAAAACATGCGCCTGATCTGATGTTCCTCGACATTCAGATGCCGGGAATGACCGGTTTGGAAATCGCACATCAGGCGCAGGGACGCTGCCACATTGTATTTGTGACGGCCTATGACGCGTATGCCGTTGCCGCCTTCGAAACCGGCGCGCTGGACTACGTCTTGAAGCCTCTGGAGCGTGCGCGTTTGCGATTAGCGGTCGATCGTGTCAGGCAACGTTTGGGCTCAACCCCGCAAAATCTCGAAGGACTGCTCCGCGAACTGATTAGAAACGCCGAGCCGCGCAAGTATCTGCGTTGGATAAATGCATCGGTCGGACACCTAATGCAGCTAATCACTGTGGACGAGGTAGTGTATTTCCAGGCGGACGCGAAATACACCCGGGTGGTCATCGCAACGTGCGAGGCACTCATTAGAAAGCCTCTGAATGAACTGCGCAATGAACTTGACCCTTCAGTATTTTGGCAAGTTCACCGCTCGACCATCGTTAACGCTAACGCGATCGCAGGCGTCTCGAGAGATATGTTTGGACATATCAACCTAAAACTTAAGGGCCGCGAAGAAAAGTTAAATGTCAGCGAATCGCACGCTCATCTTTTTCGGCAGATGTAGGCGTCATTGTGAATTTAGGTTAAATCTGCCGTATGGCGACGAATATGTCGGAAGCGTTAGATGTTGTCGGTCCCGAAAATCTAAGGCTCGCCTGTCAGCAGATGGCCGAGACTATTCGAGGGCAGCTGAGATGCCGGGCGCGTGCCAGCCGGTGTATCAGAGTCGGAGCGTGCCGCCGGAGTGGGCGGATTGCGGCTCCTGGTCGGGTGAATGGCGCGCGGCGTGATTGGAATTTCAATTTGAGTCCGATGGGCCATCTTCTCGATCCGATGTTGAATCCAAGCACTCGGGGTACGCTATGGGGTATGCGGCCCGGGTAAGCTACTGATTCCCGTAAGTGAATCAGCCACCTGCGCGCGACCTTCGATCCTAGCTCGGGCATCGGTAGTTAGAGCGTTGGGAACTCATCGCGTTCGTTCCAGTGTGCGGTTGCGTACCCGGTCGTCTCCTTGTGGGCTCGGCGATTTCTGCGCCTTCTCGTAGGCGCCTGCGAAGCATTCAACCCGCCGCCAACCGCTGCAAGTATCGCCGGACATACGTTTAGGGACCTGCCAAGGCGGTGGAGTGTCGGCCGCGCCTGCCCTCAGTCTATTTTTTCGCAGCGTGTCACCGGCCTTTTTTGTCGTGGTCGACCTTGACGGTGAGCGCCGACGCGCTACGCTTCCTGACCTGCAGCACCTCGCTGCCGAGCGAGAGCTCGTCCCCAGGGCTAAGTCGCATCGGTCCAGAAATCCGGGTTCCATTGACGTGTGTACCGTTCGTACTATCAAGATCTTCGATGGTTGCTGTTCCCGAGACGACCGTAATTCGTGCGTGACGCCTTGAGACAGTACTGGCGTCGATCACAAGCGAACATTCAGCATCCCGTCCGGCAAGGTGCTCGCCGTCGCTGAGGGGCAGGGGCTGCTTCTTCCAAACGAGCTCAATCGTTGCTGGGGAGGCAGCCTGCGACGGCACGCACGTCACCTCGGCGCAGAACGCATATCCAGTTTTGTAGACGGTTCGAATAACGTGGGAACCCTGCGGCGTGTCACCAAGCGCGGCCCGGAGCTCCGATACCAGACGCGTCAGGCTCGTGCGCGCCACGTAAACCTGCGGCCAGAGGAGCTCATCGAGCTCGTTGTTGGTGACGACGGCGGGTCGACGCTTGATCAAGGCCTCGAGCAATTCGTACACCTTGGGCTCGAGGGGCACGATTGTGCCCTGTCGCTCGAGCTGCCGTGCGCGCAAATCGAGAACGCAGTCGGCGAACCTTAGCCTCATGGTTCCCGATCAGAGCACTTCCGGAAACGTGTATCAATCACCTCCCGGCTTTACGGTGTACAGCAAGGGGTACGACAGCCCCCTCGCGCAACTGATTCCGAGAGATCGGCAAAGTCGCCGCCTGCCGAAAGAGGGGTCCGAACGTGTCCTTTCGTCCGGACCCCACACCTAGCTCATCGACTCGCGCTGAACCGCTCCGTGTGCTTGCCGCTCTTCATCTGGTAGTACGCCGTGAGCTGCGGCAGGCCCAGTTTTTCGATAGCCTGAGCCTCCGCTTTCCTGGCGCATGCGGATGCAGCAGCCCGCAGCAATGGCTCGGTCTCAGGGCAGACGCGCTTGGCAGCCGCATGAATGCGGGTGTACAGCGCCTCTGCGCCCGCCGGCGTAGTCACATTCAGATCCGCAAACTTCACAGTTTCCGAGCGAACCTGATCGTCGGCAAAAGCACTGGAAACGATCACTGCGCACGCCAGCAACATTGCGATCGAGAAGGTGACGGGAATACGGTTTTCGGTCTTGACGTTTGAGTTCATGATGATCTCCTCACTCAGGGTTGTTCGTAACTTCACTCCGGCTTCGGACTGCGGTTTCGTCAACGGTCCTCAGGCCTCGGGTGTGACGTTAGCGATCGACGGTCAGGAGA
>DASQYT010000223.1:0-2832 GCA_035639075.1 Candidatus Elarobacter sp. | reverse complement strand
CGATAAGCTGTTCGCGGTGCGTGTCCGTTGCCCAGGTGACCGCCAGCGACGAGAGATGCTGCGAAGAGTGAGGGCCGGAATACCCGCCGGCCTCGACAATGACGTCGCTCAAGCGGCAAATCGTAGGACGGACAGATGAAGGGGTAAGCGATCCGCTGGAAAATTCCGCGCCGAGAAATTCGAAAATGATGTTTTCGGAGAGCCGCAGCAAATAGGGTTGCGGCCGCTCGCCTTCGCGCGGGCCGTACTGCGAGACGGAACTGAGCAACATGCACACGCTGTCGCGGCTAGCTTCTTCCATCGCCCCGTGGATCGCTCGCGCCGCTTCTTCCGGAGAAAGCCCGCGAGCGCTCTCGAGTGGTGGTGTCAGCCGCGACAGAAGCCGCAGGCAGGCCACGAGATCGTCAAAATCCGGCGGCTGGATCGGTGAATCGGCTTTTTCGCGCGGCGAATGTCCGCCGTACGCCACGAGCGCGCCGATTAAACTTGCCAGCACCGTGTCCACGCGGCGCTCTGTTTGCGTATTGACAGAAATGCCTTCCACGCGGTTCTCCAAGAGTCGCGCCGGCCACCAGGAATTGCTCGTACCGTTTGCTGGGTCTTCCGATTTTAGCAAGGATGCCTTCACCAGTCGCGCGAGCGTGTCCAGTTCGCCTACATGGAATTTCTTCAAGAAGGCCAGCGCGTGGATTCCGCCGCGCTGCAGGTCGGCCGCCAACGCCTGCATTTCTCCGCGCGAGTCCGGCAGGTGGGCGTCGCCGATTCTTGGCGCCACCAAACCACCACGTTCCACTCGGATCTCCAACCCACCCAGAAGTTCGGTTACGCTGCGGATGGAATCGTAAGCGCTGTCCAGGCTGTCGAGCCGGAGGGGATGATCCTTTTCGTAAAGACGTTCCGACCGTATCAGCAAATGCAGGTTGCGAAGTGCATGCTGAACTTCGCTGGCCTTTTGGTCCATTATGCTTGCTGGAACGCGGGCGACTGCGTACGCGAGTTGACGCAGCGATGTCCGCGGCGTTGCATCCGGGCTCGCCTGCGACACTGCCCCGCGCTTCGCTTCGTTGATCGGTATTGTGGCCCTGCGGACCAAAGGATTCTCCACTTGCCTTTCCGTTCGTTTACACCGCTTTGAGCGGCGAGGAAGCCTTCTTCGAACTAGTGATGCCCGCAAGAGGGCAGATGGCCCCTATCCATAACGCAAGCACGCCTCCGGCCTGCGTCGAACGCCATTAAGTCCTTTGTATGGAACGAGTACTGAGGCTGGTCCTAGGACTCAATATGGGTTCCTGTAACAAAATGTTACGTTTCGGGTAGACGTTTGAGAGGGCCAAGAGTGCGGAGAAAATGGGACATTTACCGAAATTCGCGGGAATTCCGGCGATTATTTCTCGCGGAGGGCTTCATCGATATTGACGGTGCCCCCTTCGCTGACCTGGAACATCTTCTTCGCTTGCTGAAATCCATTCAAACGCAGGGTAATGGTGTGGGTTCCGGCAGGCACCTGCACGCGTGACGGCGTGAACTGTCCGGTAGAAGCCCCGTCCACGATGATTTCAGCGCCTTTGGGGTTGCTGTTTACCTGCGCCCACGCGACGCGGCTCGTAGACTTTTCGGTTAGGACGACTGGGAACTGCGTCTGGATATTGTCCTTAACCTGAATGGGCCCAGCATAAGGCTCATATCCCTGGAGGCGCAAGACGAGGTTGTATTGCCCGGGTGCCAGCGGAAGGGTTACCGGCGTCTGCCCGGACTGTTTCGCGCCGTTGATGAAGACATCGGCTCCCGGAGGTTGGCTGCTGATGAAAATGCCCTTGGCCAGCGACTCGAGCTTGATCTTCTGGTCCTGTGCGTCGCCGCTTTTTATTTGCAGCGCGGTTTGTACGGGTTGATAGCCTTCCTTTTGCACTTCCAGGCTGTATCGCGCCGGAGATAAATTGTTGAAGCTGCAGGGCGTCTCGCACTTGCTCAGGATGTTGCCCGCGGGGCCGCGCAGAACCGCGGTTGCGCCGATCACATCGGTGACCACGTGAATCGCGCCGCGTCCCGCTGTTGGGACGGGGTGCGCGTCTTCGTCGGAGTTGCCGCCAGCGGCGACCGGCGTGTCGTCGTATTCCAGGTGATCAATCACGCGCACGCCTGAAGGGGCGTTCCGCAATAATTTCAAGAGCCCGGCATGTTCTGCTGGCCGGAGCTTTCCGGCAAGTGTCAACGTGTTGCCGGCCGCCTGAACTTTCACGCGCCCGGTCAATCCTCTTTCGGAAATGGCCTCTTCGATCCGGCCTTTGTATTCCGCCGCTTTGGGGCTAATCGAATTTCCTGGATTCTTGGCCACCGTCTTTTGCGGGACCACTTCCGCGGGCTTCGCTTCTGAGGCCGCATCCGCTGCAGCCGCGTCGTTTGGCTGCGCAGAAGCCTCAGTTCCGTCGGCTCCCGTAGAGTCGCCCGGAGTCGTTTCTGCCGGAGCCGTGCCAGGCAAGCTGGCCTCTTTCTTCTGTGCATCATGGAGTTCGCGTGCAGCTTCGAAAACCGGCCTGATTTTGTTTGCCCCATAAACAATCACGCCCAGAAGCAGCATCGCTGCGAGAATTGTCCCTAGAAAATTCTTCTTTTTCGGAGGTTCCGGAACCGCTGCAGGCGCGATGGCTCCCGTTCGCCGCACGACCGGAGTCTGGCCGGGCCCAGACGCTCGCGCGTTCAGGGAGCGTGCCGTGGTGATGACGGTTTGATCTTCGTTGGCGTAGCCACGGCCCGCCGTATTTCCAGAAATCACAGTCGCCGCAGGCGACCCTCCGCCCATCACCATCGTTGATTGCGGGTTCCCGCCGGCCG
>DASQYT010000222.1:0-5376 GCA_035639075.1 Candidatus Elarobacter sp. | reverse complement strand
ACTCGCCCAATCAATTCCTGAGGTTGAAAGGGTTTGCGAATCAGTTCGTCAGCTTTCACCGAAACCGCTTTGTCAGCCACGCTTTTATTAACAACGCCGGACATCAGCACAACCGGGACTTCGCTGAATTGCGGATTCTGTTTAATCTGGGTGCAGACGGAATAACCATCCTGATCGGGCATGATCACATCGGTGATCACCACGTCGGGGCGGTTTTGCTCGAACTGGGCCAGCGCCGAGGCTGCGTCGGCGCAGGTAATCACGTTGATGCTCTCTCGGCGAAAAGCAATCTTGATGACTTCGCGCATGGTGGCGCTGTCGTCGATGAAGTAGACGGTGGGTGTCCGCTTGGCAGGGGCTTCGCCCAGCGGCGGCATGGTCATGGCTTCGCTCATTGCGCTTCCTTGTCCGCCATGTCACGCGTTCCTTCATCGAATTCGCGCATGGCATCCAGCATAAGATCGGTGGCCGAGCGCAGCACGGTGCGCTGCGTTGACGCGGTCCCGTACGTAAACTTGTAGACGCCTTTGTTGCTATTCCCGCAGGTTTTTAGAATGTGAATCACGGCTTCGTCGCCGAACAAATTGTCACATTCCGCATGCGTGATCTCCCCGCCATCGTAGAAGAGCACGCCGTCTATCTCACCCGCGTTGATGTGGAGTGCGCCAGTCTGGTGCGCGTGCCCCAACATCTGCATAACGCCGGTCAGGTCGTGGTGCGTCAAATTGCCGCTGAGGCTGGTATCGGACTTGTCGAGCATCTGTGTCGGCTGAAATCCTTCTGCTTTGCTGACAAGTATCTGCTTTACGTGAGCGGCAATAACGGCCGGCTGACGGTTGCGGTCAATGTAATCGTCGCAACCGGCCTGAAATGCTTCCATCAGGGCGCGCTGGCTTCCGTCACCGAGGGCGACAATGGGCAGACTGGCGTTCTTTGGGTCTGCGTGAATAATTTTTGCAATCTCCAAGGCTCCCATCTCCCGCATATTTGTCGCGCAGAGAATGGCGGATGGTGCGTCGTATTCAAGAGTCGTAAGCGCGAATGCTCCTTGGGTACTCGACACGACCTCAAAGCCTTCTCGTTTCAACGCATCGCCCAGGCGCTTTGCAAAATAGACGTTGCTGTCGATGAGAAGAACCTTTACTGGACGCCCAGTGGAGATCACGGCCGTACCTCCACACCTTGCGGCGTTGCCCTTTCCGCGAGTGCTTGTTCCGGACCGGGCGTGAGCACGTCGAGATTCAACACTTCGATCACGTCGCCGTCATGCGATAGCCACCCCGCGACGTGCGGGGCATCGGATTCTCCTGCCGACATCATTTCGGCGTTAATCAACTCGCATTCACCCGTTACCGGCACTGCCACCCATTCCCTTTGGGCTCCGTAATTGCGCACAGCGATCAGATAAAAGCGGCGAGACGTCCAGCGTTTGCCGAGCAGAATCTCTGAAACATCGCATACCGGAACTATCCGGCCACGGCGCAGGATTACGCCTTCCAGCTTGGGTGTTCGGTGGGCAAAGCGAAAAACCCGGCTCGGAGCGACAAGTTCGGCAATTTGAGTGGCCGAAACGGCGAATCTCCGCTCGCCCAGCCGTAGCAGGACGAAGGATTGCAGTTCGAGTTCGGTCGACACTGTCATTGCGCGGAATCTGTTCCCTCAACTGCCTCACCGGCGGAATGGTCCGCTTCCAAAAGAGCCGCATCAAGCTGGGCCAGTTCTTCCGGTGACAAGAACCCTTCCGGATGCACTACCGGCACCACGGTTTGGTCAAGAGCGGTAAGCCCTCGGTACCACCTCCGCTCTTCGTGACAGAAGGAGAGCGGTAGGGCCTGCAGCCGTGTCATTGACGTCATCTTCTCGATACCGTCGATCAAAAGTGCGGTGCGCGTCTTGCGCAGGACAAAAAGCAGCGTGCCCTCCGCCGCGTGCAGTCCAAAGTGCATAGCGCCATTGACGATAAAAAGCGACCTGTCTCCACGGCGCAGGACATGGCACACTTTTCGAAGCCCTGGCGCGTTGATTTCCTCGGCTGCGCCCGACAAGCTATCAACACTGCGGACTTCCTGCACCGACGCGGAAGAGACGGCGAACAGTTGCCCGCTAACACGGAAGAGAATGATTTGCTCCGACTTCGCTAAACCCGGTTTGGCTGGGGCCGCCAGGCGCATCAGCGAACTCCTGCGGGAGCCGTGCGGCAAATCCCCAGAACACGTTTTTCAATGGCGGCATAGATATCATCGATGCCGAGGACTTGGTCGACAGCACCGACTTTGATGGCCTCGGCAGGCATGCCAAAGATCACCGACGTCGCTTCATCCTGGGCCAGCACAAGGCCGCCGGCCGCCTTGATGGCCTTTGCGCCGTTTGCTCCGTCATTGCCCATTCCGGTGAGTACGCCCGCAATGCCCAAGGGGCCAGCAAAGGCCGCAACCGATTCCATCGTGGCGTCGATATTTGGCAAGTATCCGGCGATGCGACCGCTAGTGCCGTCAAGCTGAATTCGACCTGTCTGTGTAACGCGAAGATGCTGACCGCCCGGACATATGTACAGCGTTCCCGGCTGAAGAGACTCATTGGCTTCCGCTTCCTTCACGCGGATACCAGTGAAGTCAGCGAGCTGCGCGGCATACTGCGTTGTGAACGCCGCCGGCATGTGTTGCACAAGAATTACCGCGGCAGGGAAGTCTGCCGTGAAGCCAGGCGCAATGCGCATTACCGTAGCTGGTCCGCCAGTGGAGGCCGCGAGGACCACTACTGGAAAGCGCTGGTCCAGTCCCGAAGTCGGGGCTGGGCGAGTGCTCGCCGGTGCGGGAGTCGAAGGCTTGGAGCCGGTCGCATTCTGGATTGAAAGCGCCAGTCGCGAAGCTGTACGCACGACGCGCACTTTGGCCGCCATGCGCACCTTACGCAGGAGCTCTTCCTTCACGCTCTGCATATCCAGATCGATGGCGCTCGAGGGCTTGGCCACAAATTCAATTGCCCCGAGTTCCAAGGCTCGCAGGGTGCTGGCTGCTCCTTCACGCGATTCAGAGCTGACGATCACGATTGGCTTTGGATTCGTGGTCATAATTTCGGCGGTAGCCTGGAGTCCGTCGACGTGAGGCATATTGATGTCCATAGTGATGACATCTGGCTTTAGGGATTCCGCCATCGCCACGGCCTCGCGGCCGTCCTTGGCATTGCCTACAACCTGCAGTTGATCGTCACCGCTGAAGATCCCCTCAAGGACCTTCCGCATGAATGAAGAATCATCCACGACGAGCACGCGAAACTTTTTGTTAGGGGTCGCCATTGTTCGTTTACGCTACCGGCGCTACAGGCCTGGGCGCCTCCGTTCCAATAAGCTGTTCGACCGCGGCAATCAGCTGATCTTCCTGTACTGGCTTGGTCAGGAACGCCGTGGCGCCTTCCTTTATCGCGCGATCACGATGCTTTGCGCCCGCTCGCGACGTCACCACCATCACGGGGATCCGGCGCGTCGAGGGGCTCTGGCGCAGTTGCACCATCAGCTCGTAGCCGGTCATGCGGGGCATTTCGAGGTCGGTGATGACGAGGTGGCAGCCGTGCTGGGTCACCAGTTCCGCGGCTTCGATCCCATCCGCCGCCAGTTTCACACGGTATCCGTTCTTCTCCAGCATCCGACCCACGAATTTGCGCACGCTGATGGAGTCGTCCGCCACAACGATTACGCGCTCTTGCGCAACGCGGTCGATGGCTTCGGAAGGAATGCTTCCGCTGGCAATCGCCGCCGAACCGGGGGCGAAGATTCTTGCGGCGCTGGCGCTGGCTTGAATCTGGCGATGTTCGCTTGGTTCTGTCGCTACCATGCGGTTCAGATCAATCAACAGAATGAGGCTGCCATCGGGCGCGATCGTCGTGCCCGGAAAGAGCTTCACGCGGCGGAGATATTCACCGAGATTCTTGATAACGATTTCGTCTTTGCCGAGTACTTCCTCGACGACTAGGCCGATCTTCCGATTTCCCGCATTTGCCACCACCATGCGGAAGTAGCCGTTGATAGGTTCGAGAGGCGGCAAGCCCAGGTACGTGTCCAGACGCACCACTTCGGTAACGACGTCGCGCACCTTGGTCAATAATTTCCCCCCGACGTCTTCGATTTCATCCGCGCGCAGGCGGCGAATTTCCTCAACGACCGCCAATGGCAGCGCGAAATTCGTCGTTCCACAACGCACAAACAGCGCAGGTGAGATGATCAGGGTCAGGGGCACCTTAAGCGTAAACTTCGTGCCCTTGCCACTCGTACTCTGAATTTCGATTTCGCCGTTGAGCGCGTTCAGGTTGGCCCGCACCACGTCAAGCCCGACTCCACGCCCGGCCAATTCGGTTTTGACCGGAGCAGTCGAGAAACCAGGATGGAAAAGCATTTCCCGAAGATCGCGTTCTGTCAGCCGGTCCGCAGTCTCCTCCGAAACAAGGCCGCGTTCGATGGCGCTTTGCTTCACTCGGTCGTAGTTGATTCCCCCGCCGTCATCTTCCACTTCTATGTAGATGTGGTTTCCGCGGTGATAAGCGCGCAGCATGATATTCCCCGCGGCTGGTTTGCCCGCGGCCGTACGATCAGCGCTTTGCTCGATGCCGTGCGCCACGGAATTACGCACCAGGTGGACGAGTGGATCGGAAATTTGCTGAATGATATTGTTGTCGAGCTCGGTTTCACTTCCTGACAGGTCCAACTCCACATGCTTGCCAGTCGAAGTTGCGGCATCGCGGACAGCGCGTGACAGCCGCGAATACAGCGTGCCGATCGGGACCATTCGGGCCGCGGTAATCTCGTCCTGCAGGTGATGAGCCAGCTTCGTAAATTCGTCGATGTCGCCTTCAACTCGCCCGATGAACCCTTCCAGTTGCGAGAGTACTTCGTTTACGTCCGCTGAAATTTCTGCCATGGACCGCGACAAAATATTGAAATCGTCGTAGCGGTCCATTTCCAATTCGCTAAACTCAGACCAAAAGGATTTATCTCCAGCAGCCGCGCTCGTCAGCATTTGCGGCGTCGGTTCGGGATTCCACGGTGTTTTAGCGCCGCGGCTATTGCTGATGCGATTGAATTCGTACTTTTCCTGGAATTCGGCAACTTTGCCTTGCAGCCGTTCTTTAGAGAAGCTCAAAGTGTCAACGAGTTTCTCGAGCTCCGCGACGCGACCCACCATGCGCGTGCGGTTGATGACTAATTCGCCGACCGTATTCATCATGCGGTCGAGCCGCGCCAGCGCAATGCGAACCGACTTAACCGCAGAAGTCCCGCTGTGGGCTTGTTTTGCGGATTTCTTCGTGAGCCCGCCGGCTTGAGACGCTGCCACAATTTCTTTCGCGTGCTGAACTTCCGTGGAGCTGGAGGCATTCGCCGACATT
>DASQYT010000221.1:0-4966 GCA_035639075.1 Candidatus Elarobacter sp. | reverse complement strand
ACCGTAGCTTGGAACCGCGGAAAACATAATTGGCGTTTCGGTGGAGATTACCGGCGCATCCTGCAAAGTTTTCACTCCGCAAGAAACGCCGAGGGCAGTTTTGTTTTTACGGGCTTCGCGACGTCGCAGTACGCGACCGGGAGCACGCAACCTGCAACCGACACCGGGTACGACTTTGCCGATTTCCTGCTAGGCTTTCCGCAGCAAACCTCGCTGCAGTCCGGCGCGAGTTCTTACAACTTCCGCGCCAACGCGTTTGACTTTTACACGCAGGACGATTGGAGGTTCCGTTCGAATCTGTCGTTCAATGCGGGGCTGCGCTACGAGTACAACGGGCCTTATACGGAGGCACAGAATCACATCGCAAATCTGGACGTGGCGCCGGGGTTTACGGCGGCTGCGCCCGTGCTGTCGGGCCAAGCCGGATTTCCGGCTTCGCTGGTGAGGCCAGACCGCAACAATTTCGCCCCGCGTGTAGGAATTGCGTGGAAACCGCAGAAGCAAACCGTGGTGAGGGCGGGATACGGAATCAATTACAACCTGGCGCAGTACGGCATTATGATTCAAAACTTCGCGTTTCAACCACCATTCGCGAACACAGCGACGAATACCACGGACGTCACCGGCTTCCTGACCGCAAACCGCTTAACCATCGCAGCTGGGTTCCCCAATTCCGGAAACACGGTAACCAACAATTTCGCCGTCAACCCGGACTATCGCCTGGGCTATGTGCAGATTTGGAATCTCGACTTGCAGCGGGAATTGCCGGGTAGCGTGATGATGTACGCGGACTATAACGGTGCGAAGGGAACACGCCTGGATATTGAGAGAGCCCTAGTGGTCCCAGGCGGCCAGCCATTCATTTACGAATCGTCGGAAGGAAATTCGATTTTGCATGCGGCCTCGGTACGCGTACGCAGGCGGATGACTAAAGGGCTGGGATTGAGCGCACAGTACGTGTTTTCGAAGTCCATAGACGATGCTTCGTCGATCGGAGGCGGGGGAAGTGTTGTGGCGCAAGATCCTTTCAACGTTTCCGCTGACCGCGGGCTCTCCAGCTTTGACCAGCAGCACAAATTCACAGGAAACTGGACTTACGACCTGCCTCTCGGAGAAAACCGCCGTTTTGCAACTAAGGGTGCTTGGAACCATATTCTGGGAGGATGGCAGTGGAGCAGCGACTTTACGATTGGATCCGGGCTGTATTTCACGCCGCGCGTGCTGGGCGGGGGAGTCGATATCGGGCGGGGCGTAAGCGGATCGCTTCGCGCAAACGCCGTTGCGGGGCAATCGATTTCGATCAGTGACCCGACGACTCTCAAGTGGTTTAATACGGCAGCATTTTGCGCGCCAAGCACCATGTGCGTCAATCTTGATGGCTCCCCTTTTGGCGACGCCGGACGAAATATTATCGAGGGCCCAGGGCAAGTTGCCATGAACATGTCGCTCAACAAGACAATTCAGGTTAAAGAATCCCGCGCGCTGGACCTGCGCATTTCGGCAAACAATGTTTTTAATACCGTGCATTTCACTTCCATCAACACGGTCGTGAATTCGTTTACTTACGGAGAGGTTACGGGGACGGGCAGCATGCGTCGCGTGACGATGACGGCGCGGTTCCGCTTCTGAAAGAAAATGTATATGCAGTTTCCCAGAAAAGCATTTTCGATCTTCAGCGCAGCAGGGCTGCTGCTGCAAACGGCGGCGCCGGTGGCCGCCCAGCAGACCGGGCAATCTGAATCACGCATCCAGGTGACGAGCGAACTTGTCCTGGTCAATGTGGTCGCACACGATAAGAAGGGAAACCTCGTCCGCGATCTGAAGAAGACAGATTTCACTCTCCTTGAGGACGGGAAGAAGCAGGAGATTTCTACTTTTGATTTCGAGAATGTAGACGAGATGGCAACCGCAGGCGCAGCGGAGGCCACCGTATCGGGAATGGTAGGCGGAACCGTGCTGCGCGCCGGGAAGCAAGCCTCGCCATCGCTGGACGCACGCGACCGGCGAATGATTTTGCTCTTTTTTGATTTTTCAGCGATGGAGCCGGAACAGATTGACCGGTCGGTCGAAGCAGCCAAGAAATTCGTCAGCACCAAGATGCTGCCAGCCGATCTAATGGCCCTGGTATCGCTCGCAACGAACATGCATGTGGACCTGGACTTCACGGACGACAAGGCCAAATTGCTGGCGGCCCTTACCGCGTACAACTCCGGCCAAGGCCAAGGATTTGAAAACGGCAACACGGGAAGCGCGGAAGGCGCAGCAGAAACGAGCGGAGGCTTTTCAGTTGACGATACGGATTTCAACACGTTCAGCGGGGACCGCAAACTGCTGGCACTACAGTCGCTGATGCAGGCGCTGGGCAAGCTCCCGCAGAAAAAGAGCCTCATCTACTTCAGCAACGGAATAACCCAGACGGGTGCCGACAACCAGTCCGCCCTGCGGGCCGCAACCGCAGCGGCTGTGAAGGCCAACGTATCCGTCTATTCGATGGACATCCGAGGCCTGCAGGCGTTTCCCCCGGGAGGAGAAGCGCAGTCGGCCAGCTTGCATGGGCAATCCGCCTATTCGGGCGCGGCCGTATTGAACGATCTCAATGGGAACGCCGCGTCACAGGAAACGCTTGCGACGCTCTCGTCGGATACCGGCGGGAAAGCGTTTTTCGATTCGAATGATTTCGGTTCGGTATTCTCCCAGGTGCAGAAAGACAGTTCGGCCTATTACGTTCTGGGCTTTACTAGCAACAATCCTCTAAAAGACGGACGATTCCGGCGCCTAAGAGTGCAGGTCAACCGGCCGGACCTAAAGCTTGATTTTCGCTCGGGCTATTACGCCGGACGGGATTTCGAGCACCTGAATCGCGTGGATCGCGAGCAGCAGCTCAATGACGAGCTAGCCGCGCAGTTGCCTCGCGTGGACGTGCCCCTCTACGCGGGAACGGCGTTCTTCCGCCACGATGACTCCCACTATTACCTGGCGGTTTCTTTGGTGGTGCTTGGCTCCCAGATTCCATTCGTCAC
This sequence comes from Candidatus Elarobacter sp., assembly GCA_035639075.1. Classification (GTDB taxonomy): domain Bacteria; phylum Acidobacteriota; class Terriglobia; order Acidiferrales; family UBA7541; genus Acidiferrum. The sequence continues at coordinate 1,946 of DASQYT010000221.1, read as the reverse complement.
GGAAAAAGAGCAGGACAACGCGACAATCGATATCATCGGGGAAGTTCGGGAAGGGGGGAAGTTCCCCGTCGGGCAGTTGCGAGACACCCTCAAATTAGCTGTGAATAGCGCCCAAGAAGTCCGCCGCAAGAACGTACAGTACAACACGGGCTTTGTACTCGCTCCAGGCAGCTACCACCTCAAGTTTGTCATCCGCGAGAATCAAACCGGCAGGATGGGCTCTTTCGAGACGGACGTGCAGATCCCCGACCTCCGCAAGACGCCGCTAAAGATGAGCTCGGTCGTGCTCAGTAGCCTTCGCGCTCCCTTCACCGGCAAGAAAAGCGGAGCGAATCCGCTCGTGCGGGACCAGATGGAGCTGGTGCCAAACATTACGCACGTTTTCGCGCCCGACCAGCACCTCTATTTGCAGTACGAAGTGTACGACGCGGCGAAGGGGAAGAATCCAGCGCCCGCGGCCACGAATGGCCAAAATTGGACTGCCAAGGATACCCCGCCAGCCAAGCCGCCGAAGGACAGCATTCGGGTTTTCACGAGTATTGAGTTCCTGCAAGGCGCTACAAAGGTTTACGAATCAAAACCGGTGGTCGCAAACGAAGTGACAGCTCCGGAGCGTAGGGCCGTCATTTTCCAGATGGACTTGCCCCCACAGGCCTTGAAACCGGGGCTGTACCTTTGCCAGGTGAACGTGATTGACGACGTGGCGGGAAGCTTTTCTTTTCCGAGATTTCCCTTGCTGATCCGCGAACCCGCACCTGCACCGGCGAGCAAAGCGGCGGATTGAAGCCGCGCTGGCAAAACGTCCAGAAACGTAGAAACGGCTCAAACAAGTGAGTTAGGATCAGTCGCCCACGGCTGCTGCGCTTCGGGACATTTCGACGGACTCGGCTAGACCCCGTCGCATCGGCCCCAGAACGAAGGCGGGTACCTCGCGCTCCGGAGCCAACGAAATGCTGGTAGCCTTGCGCGGGAATTCGTTGCGGCGGTCCAGAAACAACCCCGCCTCTTTCAAAAACTCAGCCGAAAAACCCATATCCTCGGCGCGATCCACACCCCAGAACCACAGTTTCTCTTCTTGGCGCTGGAGGAAGTCAAGAGCGTCTTCCAGCCGTTTCATCGCGCGGTCAAAAGATGAAGCAAGGAAGAAGACACCCAGCGTCCAGGCATGGCGAGGATAGCGCGCCTGAATGCGGACACAGTATTTGCCAGACTGATTGCGGTCGATGGTGCAGCGATAGTCGTTACGAACAGAAGAAATGCGTGCTGCCATGTTGGTATCACCAATTTTTGGATTGCTGGCGCTGGGTGGCCATAATTGCTTTTGCTCCGAATTCCGGGGCCTTCGCTGAAACTTCGAGAGATCTAAACAAGGGCGCAAGGCTTGCAATTCGGCTTCAAGGAAAGCACCAATAGCCTAGCGACACGCATGAAAAAACGCAAGTGCGTCATTGTGAACATACAAATCCTTTATTTTCTTATATTTAGACTAGCCAAACGTCCCGAAGCTCTTCAGTTTGTCGGGCATGAGCTTGAGCTTGCCTTCTTGCTTCAAACGATTGTCCAGAGCCTTCTGGAAGGCCTCGAATGCCAGGCTTCGCTTGGATTGCAGCAGTTCTTCAGTCAACTGCTTCTTCTGTTTGTCAAAATCGGATGGATTTGCCTCCGTTTTCTCGGCGACCCGGTAGACCAGCCAGTTTTGTCCCAGGCCCAAGGGAGCAGCTACGTCACCAGCCTTCAGGCTGAAGGCCGCGCCGAGTTGCTTGCCGCTGGCCCCACTGGGTATCGAACCGTCGCGCGCGATGAGATCGCTTATTTTCGGCTCCAAACCGAGCGCACGGCCTGCGGCATCGAATTTTTCGCCCGCTCTGACGCGCTTGATCAGCTCATCAGCTTTACTCTTGGCCAAGTCCGTAGACTTCTCGCGTTTCAGGTCTGTGATCACCCGA
>DASQYT010000220.1:0-7634 GCA_035639075.1 Candidatus Elarobacter sp. | reverse complement strand
TCCGTAGGCCACCGTGTCGTTGGGGAAAGTCCCGTAGTAGGTGGATTGATCTCCCGACCAGCCAATCGTGTAGATGGAATGGTTGGAAGTTGTGTTGCCAGGACCCGCATCCTTGGTCGAAGATGGGTGCGTTTCGTAATTGGTGTGGTAGCCAGCCGTCCCAAGCACGTTTCCGATGAGGTTCTGGTAGCGGGAGTAGGCAAAGATGACAACCGGATTGGTTTGTTCGGTTTTGCCCGGAGGCGCTGAACCCCCCAAAGTCTCCCGGCCATTCCAGTAATTGCGGAACGAAGTAGCAAAATTGCTGGTCCCGTGGACGTCGTCCGCCATGTATCCATTGCCAACATTACCTTCGTGTAGAATGAAAGCGTCTCCTACGCTGTGGTGGCGGGAGCTGTTGATCTGCCACTGTGGGTCTGCGGTGTAATTCTGATCCACTGTAAAGTTATAAGCGTCCACGCATCCGGAACAGCCCTCCTGCTGCATAGTGGTGGGCATGTGCTGGAAAATGTTGTTGATTACCACGTTGTCCGATCCGTTGTACGCTGCCAGGCCACCAACAGGCAGCAGCGGAGGCCTCAAATGGCAAACCTGGCAAACTTTTGCAATTCCGAAAAGTCGGTTAAGGAATAATGGTGGACGAGAGGGGATTCGAACCCCCGGCCTCCTCGTTGCGAACGAGGCGCTCTCCCAGCTGAGCTACTCGCCCACGAGCAGCGAAACAATTTTAGCAAAGGCCCCGGTGCTTGCCAACACGCGTTCCGCCGCCCGTAAACAGGTAAGAGCGCAGCATGCTTGCCGGCTTGGCCGGCTGCTGCGCCCTTACCATCGAACGTTTAATCTGTGAATTACCCTTACGGTTGCTCGATTGCCCCGCCAGAGCGTTGCGCCACAATCTTCTTCACGTTCTGATACAGCGCACGTGCCTGGGGAATCGCTTCCACAGCCTTCTGGACTTGAGGATCGGCTTCCAGCAAAACCTTGAAGCCTTCCTGCTGGTTGAACGTCGACATGAACACTTCCTGCTTGATCTTGCGCCTGATCCAGTCGCCGGCTTCAGACATCTCCGGTTCCGTGTACCGGATGCTGTGCTTGCTCAAATACTCGCGGAAGACTCGCATGACATTGTCGTCGGCCTCGAACTCTTTCGTAATCGTGGGTTTGGTGCCGAGGTAATAGCGCGTAAAGCCGCCTACGCCCGTCTCGGCGGGCCAGAACACATCGTCGCGGTAGAGCAACTGTTCGAACTTCGTCAGCTTAGGCGCAGGCACAACGATATCTGGCATAATGCCGCCCCCGCCCGTCACCTGGCGTCCGCTATCCGTCAGTTTTACTTCCGTCGGGTGATCGGGCACTTTGCGCTCATAGTGATATTCATACAGCGAAACCGATTTGTAGTCCCGCTGAATCAGCCGTCCGCTCGGCGTGTAATACCTCGCAGTCGTCAGCGCTAGTCCCGTGTTCTCGCTCAACGGCGTCACCGTCTGCACCAGGCCCTTACCAAACGTTGTTTCCCCGACGATCAAACCGCGGTCATGGTCCTGCACTGCGCCGGAAACAATTTCCGTGGCCGAAGCCGAATTGTTGTTCACCAGAATAACCAGCGGCACGGTCACGCCCTGATTCCCACGCACCGCGTAATAGCGCCGCTCCGGAGACGACCGCCCGTGATGCGAAACGATCAGCTGGTTCTTGTCGAGGAACATGTCGCCCACTGCGACCGCCTCGTTTAACAGGCCGCCGGGGTTTCCGCGCATATCCAGAACCAGGCCATCCAGTGAAGAGGCATTCAACTGTCTTAGGGCATCTCCAATTTCGCGGTCGGTCGTCTCGTTAAATCCGGATAGCCGGATATAGCCAACACCGGGCTTCAGCATGAAAGCAATATCAACGGAATGCCGCGGTATCTCGTCGCGCGTCACTGTGAAAACGAGCGGTTCGGAATAGCCCTCGCGTGAAACCGTAATCTTGACGACCGTGCCCTTCGGTCCCTTCAACATGTCTGCCACTTCAGTGGTGGTCAGCCCATCCGTGGACTTGTCGTCAACTTTGACGATCACATCGCCAGGGCGGATTCCCGCGTTGTACGCTGGCGCGCCGGCATACGGCGCCATCACCACTGTATGGTTCTCGCGCGGCGCGACGATCATGCCGACGCCGTAGTACTTGCCGCGCTGGTCTTCCCGAAGCAGCGAAAACTGCTTGGCATCGAAGAAACTGGAATGGGGATCGAGCATGCGCAGCATGCCCGGAATGGCGCCTTGATAGACGGCCCTATCTATGTCGACGTTATCGGCATAGTTGTTCTGGACAACGTTTAGAACCTTCGTGAAGTCCCGCACAGCCGTCTGGTAATCATCCGCCGAGGCGGTCGTGGCTCGCACGTTAGGGCCGTAAATGCCACCCAAGACTGCGGATACCAGCAATACAGCCACTACAACTACAAGTCCGCGACGCTCTGAATTCATCCTTGTACCTCGCGTGACAGCTCAGGCTAAAATTATAGCACACCGTATACACCGTAAAGTCCGGTTTGACAGGGACTAACACCCTTTCTATGATGCCCATGGACTCTTTAGACGGCCCTCAAACGCAATGTTGAGCATTCCTCACATGATTGTGGTGTTTATCGTGGTTCTGGTCGTATTCGGGCCACAGAAGCTGCCGGAGCTTGCCCGCAGCCTCGGCAAGCTTATGGCGGAGTTCCGCAAGGCTTCCACGGACTTCAAGAGCGCGTTTGAAGAGGAAATGCGCGAAATGGAGCGGCAGGCCCTGCAGGCCGAGCGGAAGAAGACTGCCGAGGCCGTTGCGGCCTCAGGAGTGGCGGTCGAAACCAGCCTGCTTCCAGCTACCTCAGGCTCCACTGACGCGGATGCACCGCCAAGCGAGGCCCCGATTGAATCCCACGCCGCGGAAGAGCCGGTGATCTCGCCGGTGCCAGAATCGGTTCCGCGCTCCTCGGAAGAACCGGCCGAAACCGGCTCAGAGGGCGCCACCATCGCCAGTCCCCAAGACGCCTTGAATGACCACCAGTCCCCGGCCTAACCCGTGCCAGAACCCGAACCCAATTCGCAGATGACCGCGCGAGCAGAAGAGCCTGCCGGCGCGATGACGTTTTTCGAGCACCTCAGCGAACTCCGCAAACGAATTATCTACTCGCTTTACGCGATCGGCATCGGCGCGTTCATCGGTGTGTACGTCTCGAAATACATCATAAACTTCATCATCAAGCCCATCATCAAGGCGCTCACGGAAGCGCACCTGAACGCCGAGCTGGTCTACACGCACCCCGCGGGATACCTGAACACTTACATTACGCTCGGCGTGTATATCGGAATCGTTCTTGCTTCCCCCGTTGTTCTCTACCAGGTTTGGCTTTTCGTCGCGCCGGCCCTGTACAAGCACGAGCGCAGCGCCGTCACCGGATTTATTTTTTCTACTGTGTTTCTGTTTGTCGCCGGGATCGCCTTCGGCTACTTCGTCACCTTGCCATACATTCTGCGATTCCTGGTCAGCTTTCAGGGCCCTATTAGCTCGATCAAGCCCATGATCACCGTCAACGAGTACTTCGACTTGGTCCTCTTGATTCTGCTCGGGCTTGGATTGGTGTTCGAATTGCCAATTTTGATTTTCTTCTTGTCGCTCTTCGGCATCGTCACGCCGAAATTTCTCTGGAAGAATTTCCGTTACGCCATTCTGGTCATCGCCATCGTGGCTGCTATCGTGACACCCACTCCTGACGCGATGACTATGCTCATCTTCATGGCGCCCATGGTTGGGCTTTATTTTGTTGGGATTGCCGTTTCCGCCGTGGTGACACGGCGACGCGAGCGGCGGCTGGCTACTCCGGCGGAGGCGGGCTAAATGAGTTCCTTTTCTAAGCTACTTCCGCGAATGGCCCTAGGCATTTGCATTCTTCCCGTCGGCCTCACGGGTTGCAAAGCGAGCGGCAACGAGTCGTCAGACGGTGCGGGCCAGCCACAAGTCACGAGTGCCGACACTTCCGCTTCACCTCAGGCCGGTGATGACGCACCTCCGCCGGAAAAGACCAGCGGCTTCGATGGCAAGCGCGCTTTCGCGCACGTCGCCAAACAAGTCAGCTTCGGCCCTCACCCATCGGGCTCACCTGCTATCGCAAAAGTGCAAGACTATTTGCTATCGGAATTGAAGAGCTATGCCTGCACGGTGGAGACCGATGCTTTTAGCGCCGACACGCCCATCGGCCGTATCTCCATGAAAAATATTCTGGTGAAGATCCCGGGCGACAAACCTGGCGTGATTCTGCTCGGAACGCACTACGACACCGCCCGTTCGGCGCGCGATCCGCGTACCGGCGAAGTTCATCCAATGCCAACTTTTGTCGGGGCCGACGACGGCGGGTCTTCCACGGCCCTCATGTTGGAACTCGCGCGCCTCCTCTGCCCCCATCGCGGCAAGTATGCGGTTTGGATCGCCTTCTTTGATGGCGAGGAGGCCATGCACGACTGGAGTGACACCGACAGCCGTTATGGTAGCCGTCAGATGGCAGCGCGCTTTTCCACCAGCGGCGACATTAAGAAGATTAAAGCATTTCTGCTCGCGGACATCGTCGGCGGCCGTGCGGCCCGGTTTCTGCGCGAATCCAGTTCCACGCCGGCCTTGGTCGATCTCATTTGGAGCACCTCCGCCAAGCTTGGCTATTCGGCTGTTTTTCTAAATGAGAGTACTTCCGCCCAAGATGACCACGATTCCTTCTTGAAGCGAGGCGTTCCTTCGGTGGACGTTATCGGGGACTTTTTGAACAATGGTTACTGGCACACTCCGCAGGATTCTCTCGACAAAATCAGCCCAAAGACGCTGGCCATCGTTGGCCACTCCTTTCTGCAAAGTGTGAAGCAGCTGCAGGCCAACTAATGTAACGGTCGACTTCTTACTCTGAGCTCAGCCGAAGGCCGAGCGGGTTCTCTCTACGCCTCGAATTTCACATCCTTGCCTTTTTGCACGACCGAGTGCTTCCCAAAATTCTCATCATTCCGGTAAGGGAAATCCGAGCGGTAATGGCTTCCTCGGCTCTCTTCGCGCGCTACTCCTGAGCGTGCGATCAGCAGCGCCAATGTGTGCAAATTTCGCAATTCGTGTTCTTCGCGTCCGTGTTTTTCCGATTTCGGTAGCTCCAACGCTTGTAACTGCTTGATCCCTTCCGCCAATTCTTTTCCGCTGCGTAAAATTCCGACTTGGCGCCACATCACGTCGCGGATTTTCGCGAGCGTCGCACAGCACGGCGATGGATTTGACGTTGATTTTGACGCTGCTTTTGGCGGTTCCTTTTGCGTAGCTGAAGAATTTCCCGGCAACGGGGCTGGACTGCCCGGCAGCGCCGCACCGCTCCGCTTTCCGACCGGTGCGTCCTTCATCAGTGCCTGCCCCGCGCGCGCCCCAAACACCAATCCTTCGAGCAGGGAATTGCTGGCCAATCGGTTGGCCCCATGCACGCCCGTCGCCGCCGTCTCGCCCGCGGCGTACAACCCCGGAAGCGAAGTCCGGCCCCACAGATCGGTCTTCACTCCGCCCATCATGTAGTGCGCGGCGGGGCAAACCGGGGCCATATCGGATGCCAGGTCGAGCCCGTAGCTCGAACACGTCTCATAGATTCGCGGGAACCGTTTCTTCAGAAACTCTTCACTCATCTTCGTCATGTCTAGAAACACATGCGTGCTTTGCGTGTGATGCATCTCACTGACAATCGCGCGCGCCACGACGTCCCGCGGGGCCAGTTCCTGGGCTTCGTTATAGCGCTTCATGAATCGTTCGAGCCCAATATTGCGTAGCACCCCGCCTTCGCCCCTCAGCGCCTCAGACAACAAGAAACGGGGCGCGCCCTGAACCGCCAGCGCGGTCGGGTGAAATTGCACGAACTCCATGTCGGAGAGCACCGCGCCCGCCTCGTACGCGATGGCCATGCCATCGCCCGTGGCCACTTCGGGATTGGTCGTCTCCCGGTAGATTTGCCCGAGCCCGCCCGTTGCCAGCAGCACTGCTCCGGCTCGCAACTCGTGCTCTGAACCGTCGGTTTCATCGATGAAGCAAAGCCCGGCCACGCGTCCGCGCTCCACGATCAATTCCGTCGTGAAAGCATGTGCCCGCAGATGTAAGTGTGGAATTTTATGCGCCCGCGCTAGTAGCGCCCGGCTGATTTCTCTGCCCGTTGAGTCGCCGTGCGCGTGCAATATCCGTGAGCGGCTGTGGGCGGCCTCTCGTGTAAAGGCCAGCTTCGTTCCCGCGCGGTCGAATTCCGTGCCCCATTCAATGAGCTGTGTGATGTACTTCGGGCCTTCCTCGACCACTAGAGCTACCGCATCCGGACGGCACAAGCCGTCGCCGGCGTTGATGGTGTCCTGTTCATGAAGCCCGATTTCATCTTCGTCGGAGAGGGCCACGGCGATCCCTCCCTGCGCCCAGGCCGTCGCGGAATCGCTCAGGTTCGATTTCGCCAGGACGAGCACGCTTCCCGCTTTGCTCAGCTCGATCGCCGCGCGCAGTCCCGCGATCCCGCTGCCAACAACGGCGTAATCGGCACGATAGCTTTTGTGGGAGTCGGTCATGGGAGTGGAAAATCTGCCGCCTTCGTATGGTAGCACGAAGAAATTACACCGCTGAAGGCCGCCGCCCGCATACGATGCAAGCGAAGCGTGTGTTACATTGAAAATGCCTCACCCATGAAAATGAAACGCATTCTCGTGAAATCGTCCGCCGGTCCCTACTCAATTCTCTCCGGCGCCGGCGTGATTCGGCGCGCTTCGCAGGAAATTGCCGGTCTGGGACGGTTTTCAAGTATTCATGTCGTTTCCTCTCCCAAAGTCTGGCGCGCCGTGGGGAAATCCATTCAGCGAGGGCTGCGGCTTTCCAAGAGTGGCTCCATTCATCTCTTTAATGATGCAGAGGCCACAAAAAATCTTCGCAGCGTGGAAGAGATAACTCGTTCCCTCTGTCGTGCGGGAGCCGATCGCAAGTCGCTGGTCATCGCTGTTGGCGGAGGCGTGGTTGGTGACGTGGCCGGCTTCGCCGCCGCCTCCTTCCTGCGCGGCGTGAAACTTGTACACGTTCCGACGACGCTTGTCTCCCAGGTTGACAGTTCCATCGGCGGCAAGACCGGGGTCAATCTTCCGGAAGGGAAGAACCTTGTCGGAGCCTTCTATCCGCCCGCGTTAGTGCTCACGGATCCAGAGCTGTTGCGTACGCTCTCCGACCGCGAATTTCGCGGCGGTCTTGCGGAGGTCATCAAGCACGCCATCATCGCGGACGCGGACATGTTCGCGATGCTTGAGAAAAACATGGAGAAAGTGCTGCGGCGGAATCGCTCGGCGCTTGCGGCTCTAATCCCCCGCAACGTACAAATCAAAGCCCGCGTGGTGAGCCGCGACGAACGCGAATCGGGATTGCGGGAAATCCTCAACTACGGCCATACGTTTGCTCATGCTCTGGAGAGCGTAACAAAATACCGGCGCTATCAGCACGGCGAAGCTGTAGCCTGGGGCATGATCGCCGCTGCTTTTCTCGGCCACGAGCTTGGTTTGACGCGCGCGGACGACGTTTCCCGCATCGTCGCGTTGATTCGCTGCCTGGGATCTTTGCCGGCATGGCCCAGCGTTTCGCCA